>DATDRI010000019.1:0-2962 GCA_035291825.1 Vicinamibacteria bacterium
GACAAGTTGCTGTTCATGGAGAGTTTCTGGAGGCGTCGCGACCTCGATCCCGAGACTCCCGAGAACGAGGCCCGCCAGGAGCACCAACGTCGCTTCGCCTACGCGATGCAGACCTTCGGCGCCGGGATACCCGGCTGGGCAACCGATATGGGGAAGATCTACATCCTCTTGGGACCTCCGCATGCCATCCAGAGAAATCCCGCCGGCCGTACAGCATTCGAGCGCCCTTCGGAGATCTGGACTTATAACAACGCGCCGAACTCTCGACTGCCGGCCTCCTTCGACATCGGTTTCGTCGATTTCACGGCAACCGGCCGCTTCGAAATGGTGAACGCCTCGAATCTGGATGTTCTGGCTCCGCTCCGAACCAACATCGGATGGGCGATGAGCGAGCTAGAGGCGATCGGGCTCATGCGCGGCGGAGGGGAGCTGATGGATCCGGATACCGGCTATCGCTCCGAAATACGCCCCACCCAGATGGTAATGGATCAATTCGATTTTCAGAGAAATCTACGGGAGGTTCAGAAGATCCCCGAGCTCAACCTTCCTCCGCTCCGCGAGACCACCGAGTCGCGCGCCGAGTTTCCCTCGCTGCCGCTTTCCACCCACGCGGCTTACTTCCCTTCCGATGGAGCCTCCGCCTGGGTCCCCATCACCGTCTCCATCCCCTACGCCCGGCTCACTCCTCGACCGGTGGAGGAAGGCGGCGGCTATCAGTACCAGGCAGACCTCCTGATCCAGGTGTTCCCGGAGTCTCCTGATACGACAGTCGAGCTGGCCCCCATCGAAGAACGCCTCGACGTCCGGATTGCGGAGTCGGAGCTTGCGTCCTATCGAGGCAGTCGACTCCTCTACGAAGCGCAGGTGACGCTCCCGCCCGGCCGCTATCAGATCGAATCGCTGGTCCGCGACAATCCCAGCGGTGCGCTGGGCCGCTCCTCGACGGTCCTCGAGGTGCCGACCTGGAGCGGTGACGGACTGCAACTCTCGACGCTCCTCTTGGCATCGGGAGCGATAGAGGCACCTCCGCCGCCTCCCCAGGGAAACCGCCCTCCATTCCAATTCGGGAACCTGCGGCTGATTCCCAGCCTGGACGGGGAGTTTACCGCCGGCTCGACCCTCACCGCCTACATCCAGGCCTTCGGCTACTCGATGGAACAACAAGACGATCGCGCCCGTCTTCGGGTCGACTTCTTCATCCTCAAGGACGGTAGACTCTTTTCCAAGGTGGCTCCGTCCTATCACCGACCGACCAATCGATCGAGCGTCGCGCTCATGAGCGAGGTCTCCCTAAAGGAGCTCCCGCCGGGAAACTACACGCTTCGCGCTCGAGTCACCGACGAAAACTCGGGGCAGGTAGCGGAAGGTGACGCTGCCTTCGGCGTCACAACCGAGCGTTAGCGAGCTCAGTCGAAGGCGTTGATGGCGTCGATGAGCTGGCGGAGCCTTCCGAAGCTTCGACGGTTGAAGCCGAGCTGGATGCGGGCTAGGTCTTTGATCTCGGGAACTTCCGCCTCCTCAGGCAACATGACGGTTTCCTCGATTCCGCCCGCGCCCAGAATGTCGGCGAAGGAGTAGGTCAAGTGATCCAGCTCCTGTCGGGTGAGAGGGCGGCGAAGTCGGATGACGAGCTTCTCTCCGATGTAGCGGGAGGAGTGGTAGATCCGGTAGAAACGCAGCACTTCCTCGCAGGCCGCTTTCGGGCTGTCAACGACGCGAAAGAGCGACGTATCCTCTGAGGAAACCAGCCTCTCCCCAACCATTCGCTTCCTGATGAAATCGGTGAGCTCGCGGAAGTAGCGGCTTTCTGGATTCTCCACCATGACCACCGGGATGGGCGACTGTTTGCCCGTCTGCAAGAGGGTGAGAGCCTCGAAGCACTCGTCCAGAGTCCCGAACCCTCCCGGGAACAAGACCACCGCCAAAGATTCCTTAAGCAGAAAGAGTTTCCGGGTGAAGAAGTAGCGGAAGGTGAGCAGCTTTCGATCTCCGCGGATGGTTCGATTCGCCCGTTGCTCGAACGGCAGGCGAATGTTGACGCCGAAGCTCATGTCACGGCCCGCCCCCCGGTGCGCTGCGCCCATGATGCCGCTCCCCGCTCCGGTCACCACCATCCAGCCCGCTTCCGCCATGCGCCGGCCGAGCTCTTCGGCGCGCTGGTAATCCGGTTGACCGGGCTCGGTGCGGGCGGATCCAAAGACCGTCACCTTGGGCACTTGTCGATAAGGCGTGAACATCTTGAAGGCGTACCGCATCTCCTTGAGCGCGGTGTTGGCTATCTTCAGGTCCCCTCGCTTCGCGTTCTCGAGACCGAGCTTCAGGGCACTGGTGGCGATCTGGAGGACGTACTCCTTTTCCTGTCCCGGGCAGACCGACCTCACCAGCTCCTCCAACTGAGCGTCCAGCTCGGGCCGTCCCGTCGAGTAGTGGGGAGTTTCCTTGGCCTTCATGTCAGCAAGTACCTTACCAGGAAGCATAGAAGTATGGAAAAGAAGCGCTCCAGCTTCTCCGTCATGATCGCCACGGCAATCGCGGGAATACCTGGGTGGCAGCGCCGACCGCCCTCGCGGCGTCTTCCAGTCGAGCCTTGCTTTCTTTGACGTCCAGCCTTCCGCCAACGAGGCCGACTCTCTCCATCCAGTGCTCCCAGCTCTCCAGAGATTTCGCGTGTGCGCCTGATTCGGTATGGATCTCTTCGCTGTGAAGCAATAGGCTCTTCTCGAGCTGGCGCGCCATCTCGCCGATTTTGCTTCGCCCCTCGCGCCCGCTCGGGACGCGATCGGTCCTGATCGCTCCCTCCCGCTCCACCCGTTGTAAAAAGGAGCGAGCATCCTCGGAGACCGGCGCGAACTGCCAGGGCTCCTTCGCCGCACCCACTCCCACCAGGGCGGGCCACAGCTTCCGGTGCACGAAGGTCACCTTGCCCGCCAGGAGCTTGGCGGTGGTGACGTCGGGGTGCTCG
>DATDRI010000020.1:0-10670 GCA_035291825.1 Vicinamibacteria bacterium
CACTTTCCTTTTGGCTAACGAAGCGGTACAATAAATTACTTCCCAACCACCAAAACAAGCGCCTAGAACGTTGGCCGAAGTCGACCGGACTTGGGTCTAGTGGACAAACCTGCGTAACCCGTGGAGGTAACGATGGCTCACGAGAATGGCATCCAGCTGATCCATTTGCCCTGGTGGGGGTGGCTGCTGCTTCTCGCTATCTTCGAGACCTGCTCCATCCTGACCTTCATTGGACTGTTCGGATGGGGCGTCCCGCTTCCCGGATAGCCCGATCCTTGAGGGCCCGGTCTCAGAGACCGGTCCCAGCTCGCCAGGCTGAATGACACCCGAAGGCTCATGGCCGCCGGGCAAGGTGAAGAAGCTTCGCGGACAGGACTTCTGGGAAATCAAGGCCAGGCGACTACCGCACGCTCTTCCTACCGCAAGGGCAAAAGATCGTCATCCTACGCATAATCAACCGCCGCGACTTGGAGAGAACGCTGGATCGCATCGATGTGCGCGCGTTGATCGAATGGCTGCGCGAGCACGGCGTTGGTCGTGAATAGGCGCACCATGCAACTCCTCCCGTAATACCCATTTCGGACATGTAGCTCCCTGGTGCGGCCACTGCCACAGTGGAAGATCACGGCGCGTTCGGTCTCCACCGAGATGCTCGTGTGGTGCGGGACTGTGGGGAGGCAGTAACCAATGAGAGATTTGGCTCCCCGGGTAGGACTCGAACCTACAGCCTACGGATTAACAGTCCGCCGCTCCACCATTGAGCTACCGGGGAGCAAGAGCCGTCGGGAGGAGAGTCTAGCACGAAGGCTTACCGCTCGCGAGCCGCCTCCGTCCGGGAGTGAGAGTCCGTTGGGGCTTCGGCGAGCCTCGCCGGAGTCGTGGGCAGAGGGTTGGGGCCCCGCCTGCACGGATCTTGTTGTGCGATAGGCGGCAACAACGGTGGATTTTTTCCCATGGTCACTCATCTATTATCAGGTCTGTTATCAGGTCTGGTGAGGTCTTGCAGGACCAGCTTGGCAACTGCTTTCAAGGTGTCAAAGACGCCGACGCCGTTAGCCTTAGCGATGGCCTCCAGGACCGGCTCATTCCTGAGCACCAGCTGCTTCTTCATCTCTTCCACGGGAACGATGTTGGGCAGGTCGCGCTTGTTGAGCTGAAGGACATAAGGGATGCCCATCAGGTCGTAGCCCTGTGTCTTGAGGTTCGACTCGAGATTCTGGAGGCTTTCCACGTTGGCATCCATGCGTTCCCGCTGCGAATCGGCGACGAAGATGACGCCGTCCACACCCTTCAAGATGAGCTTTCGGGAGGCATCGTAGAACACCTGGCCGGGAACCGTGTACAAATGAAAGCGGGTCTTGAAGCCGCGCACGTTCCCCAGCTCCAGAGGCAGGAAGTCGAAGAAGAGCGTCCGATCGGTTTCGGTCGCCAGTGAGATCAGCTTACCCTTGGCGGCGGGATTCGTCTTGTCGTAAATGAACTGCAGATTGGTCGTCTTGCCGCACAACCCCGGTCCATAGTAGACGATTTTGCAGTTGATTTCCCGCGAGGCGTAGTTGATGAAGGTCATGCGTTCGTTCCCAGCTTCAGATCATTCGCTAGTCATTCACTGAACAGGCTGTCAATATCCTCGTCCGTGATTTCCGCAAAGGGCGAGTCTACATTGGTGCCGTAAGTCTTCTCCGTTTCGACTTTCTGCATGATGCGGTCGAAGATGTCGTTGAGCTCCTTGGATGCTTTCTTGACTCGAAGTCTGACCAGGCCTAGGGAGGAACGCTCGTCGAAAATAATGACCAAAATGACCCGTAACCCTACGATCGAAATATGAATGTTGTCGCGCTCACCCTCGTGAAAGAGGATGGAGAACTCTTTCTCGCCAATCAGTTTGGCCAGGGCGTCCGTTGCCGCCACGTTGCCCGCCGTTAAGGATGCCAGCGAGGTGGTATCCAGGTTCTCGACGTCGCCATGGGCTGCGATCTGCTGACCGTTCTTGTCGACCAAGAACACTAGCTTGGCGTTGGCGTCGACGCGGAGCTTGCTGATGATGCTCTTGATCTGGTTGAACTCCTCGTCATACATGACCACATCAGCGGTCGCCATGACTTTGATACCCTCCGTCCGGCCTGAACACTCTTGGGGGATGCAACTGCGGGCGTTTATTATTTATACCGGAAAGCACCTCAGAGTGCAAGGCCGTCTCCCCTTAACCCCAAGAAAAAAAAGGTGAAAACTCAGAAATCGCGGCGTCCCTCCAGTGCCTTCAGAAGCGTGACCTCGTCGGCGTAGTCTAACTCACTGCCCACCGGGATTCCCATGGCGATGCGAGTCACCCGAATTCCCAGCGGCTTGATGAGCCTGGAAAGATAGATGGCGGTGGCTTCTCCCTCCACATTGGGGTTGGTGGCGAGGATCACTTCCTCGACCTCGCCGGACCGCAGCCGCTCCAGCAGGCCCGCGATGCGGAGCTGCTCGGGGCCCACCCCCTGGAGGGGGGAGAGGGCGCCCATCAGCACGTGGTAGCGACCCTTGAACTCGTGGGTTTTCTCGATGGCCACCACGTTGGGGGGCTCTTCCACCACGCACAGCACCGCGGAGCTTCGATCGGGTCGCGTACAGAAGGTACAGGGGTCGACGTCGGTGACGTTGTTGCAGATTTGGCAGCTGGTGATCTTTTCTTTGAGGTCGCGGATAGCCTGGGAAAGCGCTCGCGACTCCTCCTCCTTGCCGCGGAGGAGATGGAAGGCAATCCGCTGCGCCGACTTCGCGCCGATGCCGGGAAGCCGTTTCAGCTCTGCGATCAGTCTCGAGACCGGCTCGGGATAGTCTTTCACAGCGCTAGAAGAGCCCGGGTATGTTCAGCCCACCCGCCAAGCTGCCCAGCCGGCGTTGGGTCTCCTCATCGATTTTTCGCGCCGTCTCGTTGACCGCCGCGGTGATGAGATCCTGGAGCATTTCCACGTCGTTTCGGTCGACGACCTCCGGATCGATCGTGAGGCCGGTGACGACCTTGTTCCCCGTCATCTGCACCGTGACCATGCCGCCGCCCGAGCTGCCTTCCACCGTCATCTCATTGAGCTCTTGTTTGAACTTCTCCTGCATGGCCTGCGCCTGCTTAAGTATTTGGTCCATGTTCTTGAACATCTGTTATTACCTCTTGAGGGGTCGATCCGATGGCGGGTCCTCGGGTGACGTCTGGAGAGGTTTTATGTCTTCGATTTCACCCTGGAATGTCTCGAGAAAGGAGCGCACCAGTGGCTCCCGGAGCGCCTTTTCCCGAAGCGTGTCCTGGGTGGGAGTGGGCGGCTCGGGGGCGGGCGCAACTTTCCGATCGGACAGGGCCACTTCCACGCGAAGCGGTCGCCCCGCGCATTCGGAAGCCGTGTTCTCGAGAAGGTGGCGGAGATCCTCTTGCTCGAGCTGCTCCTGGAAAAACTCCTGGGTGACATCGAAGCCGATGTGAAGACAATCTCCATCGAGACTCACCCCGTTGTGGTGAGACAGCAAGGCGAAGAGCTTCGGGTTGATGCTGCGAATTCGGTCCAAGATGCGCTCCACCAGGCGATCCGCTTCTGCCGGCTCCCGGCGCTTTGCCAACGACGTCTCGAGCGGTGTGGCGGCTTCTTCGGTGTGGTCCATCGACCGCTGGAAAGCAGGGGATTGCTTCAACGGCTCTTGATTCTCTGTCGATCGGCTCGGGGAGTATGCCGTTGACCCAAGCTTCGGCGGCGGGCTTGGCTCGGCCTCCGGGGGAGCGGCGCGCTTCGAGCCGCCGACCGACTTCGTGTGCGAGGGGGAGCCGGATGAGGAGGTCGATGAGGAGCCCGACCGGGGGGGCGAAGAGAGGGCGGGCTGGCTTGCCGATTCCAAGGCCTCGAATCGCGCCAGGAGTTCCTCGAAGGATTGAAGCTGGCGGAGCTGCGCCAGCTTCAGCAAGGCCACCTCGAGATGAAAGCGAGGCTCGGGAGCCCAACGCAGAGCCCCTTCAACCTGTGTCAGCAAATCGAGGCTGCGGACCAAGTCATCTTCGGAGATCTTGCCGGCGAGCTCCATGAGCTCCTCTCGATCCCCGGCCAGCTCCAGGAGCTCCGGTGCATCCGGAGCGGCTCGAATGACCAGCAGGTCCCGAAAATACTGCACCAGTCCCCGGGCGAAGCTGCGCAGATCGCGCCCCCCATGTACCAGCTCGTTGACGATGGACAAGACCTGAGCGGTCTGCCGGTCGGTGATGGCGCGCGCGGTGGCGGCGAGAACCTGATGATCGATGAGCCCCAGGATCTCCGCCACGTCCTTCTCTTCGATGCGGGTCCCCACCGCCATAAGGACCTGATCGAGTGCGGAAAGAGCGTCCCTCAAGCTTCCCTCTGCGGCCCGGGCGATCTCGGTAAGCGCCGCCTCGGAGATCTCGATCCCCTCCTGCCCGGCGATCTTTCGAAGCTGATCGGCGATGACGCCGCTGGGAACCATCCGGAACTCGAATTGCTGGCAGCGGGAGACGATGGTATCGGGGATCTTGTGGTACTCGGTGGTGGCGAAAATGAACTTGACGCGGGGCGGCGGCTCCTCCAGGGTCTTGAGCAGGGCGTTGAAGGCGGGAGTCGTCAACATATGAACTTCGTCGATGATGTAGATCTTGAAACGGTCCCGGGAGGGAAGGTATCGCGAAGCCTCGATGACGTCTCGAACTTGCTCGACCCCATTGTTGGAAGCGCCGTCTATCTCCAGGACGTCGAGGCTGGTGCTGGATGCGATCTCGACGCAGGCCGGGCACTTGCCACAGGGTTGGTCGGTCGGCCCGTTGGCGCAGTTGAGAGCCTTGGCGAGAATTCGGGCGGTGGTGGTCTTGCCGACCCCACGCACTCCGGAAAAAAGGAAGGCGTGTGCGATGCGACCCTGCTGAATGGCGTTTCGCAGCGTGCGGGTGATCGTCTCCTGGCCCACCACGTCGTGGAAGACTTGTGGACGCCATTTCAAAGCCAGCACCTGGTAGGACATTCGCTTTTCTTGATCTCTCTTTGGAGTCCTGCGGTTCAGGCGCTCTGCGGCACAGTCGAGGATCTGCTTACCGCTGCTCCCTTTCGGGTCTGACGGGGTTCACAGGTTCGGCTCGCGCAGGACCTGAACCGCAGGACAGCTCGTCGTCTCGCTCGGATCTGGCGACTCGAAGCGCTCGATCTCTTGGCGGAGGGGGTGGGATTCGAACCCACGGTACGGTTTCCCGTACACGAGCTTTCCGGGCTCGCCAGATAAGCCACTCTTGCACCCCTCCGTCCTCTTCTCCCCGCTGGTTGATGCCGCCGCCGGCCGGGGAGCGCTATCTCGTACAAGGAGCGGCTTCGCTCGGCGGGCGTAGATCTTGGCGCGGCACCGGGCGCTCTGACGTAACAGCAGGCTTCCCTTCGACTTGCCGATGGACCCGAGTTACGCGAGGACTGAATTATAGCGGTGTCTCCGGATGCTATCAACCTGCGAGAAGCCGAGAAAAGAAAGGGCTATTGAGAAGGGGACGAGCTGGTTGAACTCGTTGATCTGCTCCTGTGCCTCCAAGACCTGAGGGTTCACTCCCAAGGGGAACTCTATGGCCTGCGGTATGGTGATGCTCAACGCCGGCTGTTGGACCTCCGCAAAGGGGGACGGCTGGCAAGGCCGGATCTTAGCACGGAATCGAGCTTGGTCCGAGAAGGCGCAACCGCTAGACTGGTGCGTCCCGGCCTGGCGGGCCGGGAGGTGTGAATGAGCAAAGATCCGACCTTTCGAGTGCTGGGCGATACGCCCACCCGCAGCCAACGCTACCAGGACTACCGGCGCGAGTGGGATCGGCGGGGTGAGGAGCAGGATGCCGCCGATCATCCGGTCCACGTCGACCTCGAATCGGTGGCGGTGTGCGATCTGAGATGCGGCAGCTCGGAGGAGGACCCGCAGGGCTTTTGCCAGATCTGGACGCACGAGCACATCCGCACCCAGGGCTTCGAGGAGCACACCTACCTGCGCGGCTACATGGATCCGCGTCTCTACCACCGGTTGCTCCGACAGTGTGCCGACATCGGAGTGAGCTCCGTCAAGCTCAATTATCGGGGAGAACCATCCCTACATCCCGAGATCGTGAGCTTCGTGGCGCGCGCCGCCGAGCTCGAGTTTCCCGACATCATGATGAACAGCAATGGCAACGGCTTGGCCCGCAAGAATCCCAATCTGTTCGCGGAGATCGTGGAGGCGGGCATTACTGACTTGATGTTCTCGGTGGACGCCTGTGACGAAGAGAGCTACCGCCGCCAGCGAGTCGGCGGCGATTGGGGAGTCCTCCTGAACTCCGTCGCCCGAGCGGTCGAGAGCCGAGCGAAAGGCAAAGCGGCCCCCGATTGTCGGATACGGGCATCGGTGGTTCGTACCCACCTGAATGCAAGCGACGTCGACAGCGGGAGGATGGAGGCGTTCTGGAAGGAGAAGATGGGTGTTGACTGGATGTCGGTCAGCGAATGCTACTTCCCCGCCGGGTCGCAGCATCATTGGAAGGCGGCCCACTGGCGGCAGATGAGCGCCGAGGAGTTTCAATGTTGGGATTCCTTTCGCCGCATGGTGGTGACCTGGGACGGGAAGCACACCATGCCGTGTTGTCAGGGATTCACGCTCGAGATAGACGGCGGGCCCGTGGTGGAAGAAGCCGCCGGCGTGCGGGAGGTCTGGGCCAGCCCCAACTTCGAGCGCGTCCGCCGAGCTCATCGGGAACGAACTTGGGACCGGCCGGGTCCTCAAGGAGAGGCGATCTGCCGATCCTGCGCAGTTACAAGAACGCCGACTCCCTTCCAGGTGGAATGAAGAAGGCTCAGCAGTGACTCCTCGCTTTATTCGACGGATGAGACCTTTCGCCTGAGAAGCAGGTGTTGGCGACCCCTAATTTCCACATTTCCCAATATCCGCCCATCCAGCTAAGTGTAAGACAGTCGGGCACTTGGCTCTCGCTCCGCTCTGGGCCCAAAGTTTTCCACAGGTATTTGCACAGCGGCTTCTAAAGCCCTGAAAAGGGGTCTCTTGGAGGCTCCCGCCCTCAGTTGCCAGCGGGGGCGTCCTTCGCCAGGCGGAGCCCTGAGAACTGCCAGCGGGCTTGAGGCGGGAAAAAGTTGCGATAGGTGGGGCGGATGTGCCTTCTCGGAGTGGCGAAGGAGCCTCCCCGCAGCACCAGCTGGTTACACATGAACTTGCCGTTGTACTCGCCGATGGCGCTTTGCTGAGGCCGAAATCCGGGGTACGGAGCGTAAGCGCTCTGGGTCCACTCCCAGACGTCGCCAAAGAGTTGGCGTGGATGGTCGGCAGAAACTCCGGCTTTGGCCGGTCGAGGCAAGAGCACCGCACTCTCCTGCAGGTTACCGCCGAGCGGCACCTTCGTCGCCGCAACCTCCCACTCCGCCTCGGTGGGAAGGCGTGCACCCGCCCAACGGGCATAGGCGTCGGCTTCGTAGTAGCTCACGTGGCAGACGGGTAGATCCGGATCCACCGGCCGCATTCCATGGAGGGTCATGCTCCACCAGGCGCCGTCTCGTTGCTCCCAATACAAAGGTGCTTGCCAGTCCTTCTCCTGAACGGAGTACCAGCCATCACTCAGCCAGAGCTCGGGACGCCGGTAGCCAGCGTCGCTCATGAACTGCAGGTAATCGCCGGCGGTGACCGGACGCGATGCCAGTTGGAACCCATGGACGAACACCCGATGCCGTGGGCCCTCGTTGTCATAGGCGAAGCCATATCCTTCGTGTCCGATCCAGTAGAGCCCCTCGTCATAGGCGTGCCAGCGGACCGGCTCGCTCTCGGATGTCGAGTCCGGCTCGATGTCCCGGTAGGCCGGACGGATGGCGTTCGACCAATAGACATGGAGGATGTCGGTGAGCATCAACTCCTGATGCTGCTCCTCATGGTTCAGCCCAAGCTCGATAATTCCCGCGACCTTCTGAATCTCATCAGGGAGAGCGGTCTCGATGAATCTCATGAGAGCGTCGTCGACTTCGTGGCGGTAGTCTATCACCCCGGCAAGACAAGGCCGCGACAGCAAGCCGCGTCTGGGCCGCGGATGTTGCACGCCCACCAGGTTGTAGTAGGAGTTGAAGATGACGGCGAATTCCGGATCGGCTGGCTTGTACCCGGAACGATCTTTGAGAAGAAACGTCTCGAAGAACCAGCTGGTATGCCCGAGATGCCACTTGGTGGGACTCACCTCGTCCATCGTCTGGATCTGCGCGTCCTCGGGCGTGATGGGTCGAGCCAGCTCCTCCGTTTCCGAGCGGACGCGGAGATAGTTCTCGCGCAGCGCCTCTCGTAGCGCCTGATGGCGGTCTGCGACAGGGGTGGAAGATATCGTCTTGGTCATCTCGATCTAACGTCGATATAGGGTCCGAGGCGTCTGCTTTTGCACCCCAACCCTAGCGGGACGCTGCGGGGCTGTCAAGGGCTGTATACAAAGAAGTCATAACCGGATGCCCAGGAGAGACACCACGTTCGCGATCCGGTTGGCGATCGTGACGCCCGACCCGCCCGCGAAGAGGAGCCCGCCCAACAGGTTGTCTTCGGTCAAAATGGCCGAACCGGAGTCGCCCCCCGCAGAAAAATCGCCGTTCTCCGCTCTCACCACGATCTGATCGCCGAAAGTCGCGTTCCCTTTACCGGGCCCGTAGTTGACGACGCTCTCCGCCCCGACCACTTCCACCATGCCGGTGGTGTGCTCTGTGGTCCGGCCGGTCTTCTGTACGCGGTCTCCTAGTTGGAGTTCGGCGATTCCCTGGATCTCGCCTATCTCCGGGATATCGAAGTCTACGTTGTTCTCCAGAATGACTCGGGCCACCGCCGCATCGACCAGATTGGGGTAGGGCTGCTCGAGCTGATTCGGCCGAGCCACGACCAAGCGATAGGGACAGCCGATGAGATCGGCCAAGAAATTGGCGGGCCACTTCCAGGCTCGCCAGGCGAAAGAGGAGCTGGATTTCTTGCCGCCGCCGTTCTCGTTCTCTTCGTCGTCGAAGCGGATCCGAACGTACTCGGTCAGCCGGGCGAATTGATCGGCGTCGGTGCCGCCGTCGGCGCGGCCCGGTTGCCGGATGAGAGCTCCCAACGTCGTGTCGTTGGAGTTGGCGATGACGTGATTGTTGGAAAGGATGTAGTGCTCCTCGCTTGGGTTGCGTCTCACCCACGCTCCCAGAGTTCCGGCGGTCACGTCGGGGTGAGAGATGGAATAACCCGGCGGGCAAGGGCGCCGGCGCTGGGTGAGGGATTCCGACGTTTGGTACGGCTTGATCTCCCCGTACTCGACGACGTCGGTGCGAAGTCCGTCGACGGTTTGCAGAATCATCTGTCCGGGCGGGACCTGCTCGGGAGGAAGCTTTTTCTTGACTCCCACCACCACGCAAACTTCGTCGGTCCGCTTGCCGTTGCGGTAGCGGTAGCCGATTCCGACCGAGACGACGTCCGGGTTCTTCCTGAGCGCTTTCTGCGCGTTAGCGCAGGCTTCCTTCTGCTGCTTGGTAATCTTGGGCATCCAGACCTCCCTGAGCGCGCGGAGACACCATCCACGCACCCCATCTTAGCGATCCCAGGGCGGGTCAATCTAATCGAACGGGGCTTCCTTCCATAGGACAAGGATCACATTCCAAAACGGAGAGAGAGATCCAGCTCCGGTGGGGGGAATCGCTTCAAGAATGGGCGAAGTGTCTTGGTGACCCAACTTTCGCCAGGTGAATCTCATCCGCGATTCTTATGACCAGAATCGAGGCTGTACGACGAGCTGCTCGAGGGGGCGGACGCGCATCGGACAAAGCGGACGACGCCGTCGTGAGGTGCGATTGCCGGGCTCCTTCGACTGTGGTACAGTCATCGCGAATGGCAGTCTCACGTCTCCGTCGTGCGGGGATCTTACTGCTCGTGCTGTGGCTGACGGCAGACGTGGCAGCCCTTGGCTTCTGTAGCCCCGAGCTGCTTCCCGCGGCGGCCACTTCCGCAGTCATTCGTACTGCTGATGATTCCGACGGGGCACCTTCCTGTTGCACCGGCCACCACTGCTTCTGCTGTTCGAGTGGGGCCGAGGTCATCACGTTTGAGCAGTCATTCGGTGGGCCGACGGAGTTCATGACCCCTTCGCCCGAACCCTACGCGCCCGACATTTCGGGCTCAAACACCTCACCGCCTCCCCGGTCTTAGCTCCACCGCTCCAGCACCCGGCCTGTCGTTTGACCGGGATTGGCACAGGTGTTTTCCAAGAAAGGTCTCTATGTGTCACGAAGCGAGGATGTTTCTGTGCGCCCTTATCTCGATCATGATGACAAACGCGAGCAAACCCTTGCTCGCGCAGGATCCGCTCTCTGTCGCTGCCGCCGCTAACAAAAGGCCTCCCTGGCCGAGCCAGTTTGTCGACGCGGCAAACGGCGTCGCTATCGAGCAGCTCGTTCAGATGGCGCTTACCCGTAACGCCGATCTCCTGGCGACACGGCAGCGCACGGTGGAAGCTCAAGGTCTCTTGCGGCAGGCCGGGTTCCGTCCGAACCCGGTGCTCGAAACCGAGTACGGCACGGGCTCGCCGACGGGTAGTTCGGGTGAACAGGAGTTCAGCGTCGGCTACGCGCACACGTTCGAGCTGGGTGGCAAACGCGCGCGTCGCGTAGACGTCGGGCAGGCCGGCCTTGATCTGGCGCGGCTCG
>DATDRI010000021.1:0-3945 GCA_035291825.1 Vicinamibacteria bacterium
CGGGTAATCGGGCGGCGCCACTCGGCATGGGAGAGTCGCAGAATGGCCGAGATCAGAGTTCCGGCATGGCTGATGCCGATGAAGAAAACGAAGTTGGTGATGTACAGGCCCCAATAGACCGGTACGTTGAGTCCGGTCACCTCGAGACCGTGGCGGAGTTGGGTGAGCCAGGCGAACATTCCCCATAACCAGATGGCCAGGAGGATGCCGATGAAAACCCAGAACTTCCAACTCGTCTGCTCGATGGGCCTGAGGAGGACCGCATCCTGTTGCATCGATGCTTCAGACTTCTCCACCCCATTCTCCTTTGCTCAGATAGATCACCTTGGGCTCAGTACCCAACTCCTCCATGAGATGAAATGCTCGGGGGCTCTGAGAGAGACGGGAGACTTCACTGCGCGGATCGTCCCAATCCCCGAAGGCCATGGCGCCGGAAGGACAGGTTTCGACGCAGGCGGGCATGTACTCCCCCTCCTGGAGCTCGCGGTTCTCGGCTCGCGCCCGGTCCCTGGCGCGCTGGAGTCGATGGTGGCAGAAGGTGCACTTCTCGACCACACCCTTCGGTCGGATCGAGACATCGGGACTCAAACCCTGCTCCATGGGCTCGGGCCATTCGGGCCGCTTCCAGTTGAATTCGCGAACGGTGTAGGGGCAGGCCGTGGTGCAGTAGCGGCAGCCAATGCACCGCGGGTAGATCTGAGCGACCAGCCCCTCGTCGTCGATAGAGGTTGCCTGGACGGGACAGACCTTGGTGCACGGTGGATTGTCGCAATGCTGGCAGGGAAGAGGCGTCAGCCGTAGCGGAGGCCGGGTCCCGTGTGCTTCCTCATCAACGAAAGGAACCACGCGCAGCCAGGAGATGGCGCGCCCTTTTTCCGCCTCTCCGACTCCCGTTGGCGGGACATTGTTCTCGACTTGGCAGGCCACCACGCACGCCTGGCACGCCGTGCAGCGGTCTAGGTCAATCACCATGGCCCAGCGCGCCATGCGTCAAACCCTCCCTTCTGGCAGAGGTCTAGCCTCCGCCCCCGCCACCAGAGTCAGTCTTACTCGAGTCGCCCCGGTGACCGGGGGCTCGCCAAGCGGGTCTCGCGCGGGAGAGAGCAAGCGCAGCGGATTGGCACCCGTGCCTCGTGCCCATCGGCCGCCGCCCCGCCGACCCAGCCCCATCGGGACGGCCACCACATCGGGAACCACCCGGGATGTCACGCGCGCCCTCGCCACGATGGAGCCATCGGCCGATTCAACCCGGACGAAATCCCGATCGCTTAGCCCGAGAATTCTCGCGGTTTCCGGGTGGATCTCCGCCCACGTTTCCCATCCTTCCTCGTGGCCAGGATCGAGGATTCCCTGAAGGAAGGGGAGCTCGGCACCCCTTCCTCCCGCGATGGGCAAGGGTTCGAAGAGGACAAGGGCCAGGGAGTGATCGACCGGCCCTTCCGTGTTCTCGTTGTCCTCGGTGTTCATCGGGCGAGCCACTGTCTCAGCCGTGAGTGCCTGCAGAATGTCCGTCCGGAACTCATGACGCGCCGATGGCGTCTGGATGACCCGCCTCCAGTTCTCATGGTCGTAGAAAGGATCCCACCAGCCGCCGGTCTCCTCCATCCCTCGCCAGAGCTCGTCGACCGAACGGTATCCCGGCGCCCACCAACCTGCCCTCTCCATCATCTGGACCCATGCCTCATCGAATGCGGTTCCCATGAGGGCGCCCCGCCTCGCCCGATAGAGCCCTTCCACGTCGGAGCGAATCAAGGTCTGCAGGTCGGGCCAGGGAAAGGAAGAAGCCACCGTCCCCCCGATCCTCTGGGCAAGGTCCAGGAAGACCTGCGCCACCGGCCTCACATCGTGCAGGGGTGTTTCCACGGCCGGGGTAGCCAAGCTGGCGAGCGGAAAAGGAACTCCGGGCGGGGTCGTATCGAGCTCCCACGCTTCGAGAAAGTGCGCATCCGGAAGGATCCAGTCGGCCAGCAGTGCCGTGTCATCGGGGAGCGATGCAAACGAGACCACCAGGGGGATGTTCTCCAGGGCGCGAGCGAAACGCTCCGGCGTGGCACAAAGGAAAGCGGGATCCGACTCCAGCACCATCAAGACTTCCACCGGGTAGGGGTATTCGGCGAGGAGGACATCGGCCAGGCGCTCGGGATAAGAGTGATGGGGAGGCTCCTCTCCGTTCACCCCATCGAAACGCGAGCGCATCCGTCCTGCGTCTGCCACCGGATCGGAGGGGAGTTCCGGCCAGGGTGGCAGAGGCACGTCCTCGGCAACCAGGACACCACCGGGCCGATCGATGTTTCCCACTAGCGCGTTGAGCCATTGCACGACCAGGTGATCGAACAGGGATCCGGAAACCAGAGGACCCTTGCGAGGACCAACCGCCAAGGGGCTTCGCGAAGCGGCGAACTCGCGGGCAATGCGCAGTATGGTATTGATGGGAACACCCGTCTCCGCCGAAACGCCTTCCAGGCTGTAGTCCCGGGCCAGGACCGTTCGGAGACCTTCTCGAAAATTGCCCTCCCTGTCGCGGAAGTCATCCAGGCCGAGCGTCCTCTGGCCGCCGAATTCTCGGTCGTAAAGGTTTTCAGCGATGAGAACTCCCGCCACTCCCAAGCCGAGAATTCCCTCGGTGCCGGGCCTCACGGCAATCCACTCGTCGGCGGCTGCGGCGGTGATGGAAAGGCGTGGCTCCACATGCACGAGTTTCCCTCGACGTCCCGGGCGACCCTGGCGGAACTCACCGTAGGCCCGCATGGTGTGAACCGGAGAGCTCCACGCCTCCAACAGTGCGCCTCCCAGGCACAAGACATACTCGGCGGACTGCAGATCGTAGGCCGGCATGGTCCGCACACCTTGTCCCAGATAGAGCGCTTGCGAGGCCGCTTCATCGCCCCGGTGCAAGAGGACGTCGTTGGGAGAGCCGAAAGCCTTCATGAACCGCTCTGCCAGCCGGGATGAAGTCCCTCGCGCATCGCCCCGCATCATGATCAAGGACTCCGGGCGCTCTTGTTCGCGGAGAAGCTTCAACCGTTCGCCGATCTCGTTCAGGGCTTGCTCCCACGAAGAAGGTTCGAAGGACTCAAGCAAGCCCCTGGGCCCGGTCCGGCGCAGCGGGCCGGGTACACGGTCGGGATGGTAAAGGGATTGGAGCGCCGCCTGTCCTTTCGGACACAAGCGGCCCCCGTTGACCGGGTGAAGGGGATTGCCTTCGAGCTTGACGATACGCCCACCCACGCGTCGGGCACGCACGCCGCAACCCCCAGGACAGAGTCGACAGACGGAAAGCACAGAATCCTCCGGCCCGCGTGGCGGATAAACGGGAGGGTCCATCGATGCCACCAGGTCGGAAAGCGTCTGGCTGACCGGTACCCCGAGAGCCGTGCCGGCCGTGGCTCCTACCGTAAACCCCAGGAATCGGCGCCGGTTCAGTTTCATGCCTCTCTCCTCATCGGTGGCAGGTCGTACATTGTGCCCGCGCCCCTTGGCTCTCGTGGCAAGCGATGCATCCGTCCATGTCGAGGGCTCTCACGCGCGACGGTGGTGCTTCACTTTCCCCAATGGAACCGTGACAGACACTGCATTCGATCTGAGCCACCGCGGCGTGCCGGCGATGGGAATAGAAGACATGAGGCGGCTGGCGAAAGAGCGGCTTCCATTCGAGAGGCGCACCCGACTCGAGAAGCTTCCTCAACTTTTCCTCTTCCGCGCTCTCTCCCTGCGGCTCATCGAGATGACAGAACGAGCAGGTCCCGGCGTCTGGGAGTCCGGAAAAGGCCTCCCTTTCGTAGAACTGATGGCAGTCCGAGCATGCCATTTCGTTGTCCACCACGTGCTTGCGATGGTTGAAGGCGATGGGCTGCTCGGTGGAGGGAGAGCTCAGCAGAACAACCGCTCCGCTCAGCAGGAAAAAGAGTCCGAAGCCGACAACGGCGCTGAACCAGATACTCTTGA
>DATDRI010000022.1:0-3744 GCA_035291825.1 Vicinamibacteria bacterium
CCGCCAGCACCGCGACTCGTTGCGGGTACGGAGAGAAGGGGACACTGTCCTGGCCGAGAAGGTAAGCGAAGCCGCCGAGAAGGAGGCAGGTCGCCAAGGAGGACACTGCTATCGGAAGGCCGGCCAGCAGCCCGGCGGCGAGGAGAAGAGCCCCCGCCAAGATCATCTGCGTGGCGGGAGCTGCCCAGGGGAGCTCTCCGCCCAGTGGCTGGACGCTGACCGAAAAGACCTGTACACCCAGGACCCGATCGTCCTCACGGTCGTAGTCGGCAGGAACGAAGACGTCAGGGTGGATACCGAGCAGCAACGAGTCTTCCCGCAGAGTGACCCCGAACCGGTAGGTCACCAGCCCGGGAGCACTGAGCGTCTCGAAGACGGTCACGCCGTTGGCGGTGAACCGAAGCTGGGGGAGAGGAACATCTCTCGGCCGGAGTGCTTTGACGCGGACCTCGACCCGCAAGCGGGTCTGTCGGGGAAGGTTCTCCAGCCGGACGAGGGAGTCGCCGGTGCTCCAGCGGAATCCGCGCCCCTCCATTCTTTCGTGGCCGTGGAAGCCGGAGATGAATCCGTTCTCGTAGCGACGTTCGAAATCGACATAGGCGGCTCGCGGCTGACGGTAGACCCAGTAGGTCGCGGAGCCGGCGACCACCAGGGGAAGGAGAGCAAGCGCCGCGGTTAGCGCTCTGGGAGCGACCATATCTCGATGAGCGGGCCCTTGTGCGACAGACCCGCCCGGGCAGGCCAGTCCTCGTTGTCCAGATAAGGATGCAGCTTGGGGTCGTCCTGGCGAAATGGACTGATGCGGACGAGCCGCTTTCCCCTTTGCTTCACACGGTCGAAGAACGCGGCCACCGGGGCCGGTATCGAGTCGGGCGGGTAACGCAAGACCACCGCCGTCACGCCGCGATCGACGAGAGGACGAAGATCTTGAGACACCACGTCTCGGTAGTCGATATAGGTGCGGTTCTTCTCGTCGCCTCTCCCCAGGAAAACGAGCTGGTAGGCAGGACGGGTCTTCTCCCCGACGGATATCAAGTGAGCGTACTTTCCCCGACGTTCCAGTTCATCGACGGCATGGTTATAGACCAGACTCTCCCGCACGCTGTCGGCAGACTGCGGGACGGGCACCGAATAGGATTGCAGCGCAAGGGTCTCTCCGTCCGGCAGCTCGTCCACAATCCATTCTCTAGCTACCGTTCGGGTGTCTTCCCCGCCAAAGAGTCGAGCCACTTGGAAATCGTTGTAGAGGGGTTGGAGGCAGGCCGCCAGCGCCGCCGCCCACGCCAGCCGCGGACCGAAGCGCTCTTGCACCCGGCTCACCGCCAGTCCTCCCGCCACCGCCAGACTGGGAAGGATCGGGTTCAAGTATCGCCCGGCAAAGAAGGTGTAGGCGATAAACAAGAAGAAAACGAGCGGGAACGCGCCCCACAACATCAGTAGACGGCGATCTCGCCGAGCCATCGAGATCCAGCCGACCACCACCAGCGCGCACAGCAAGTAGCCAAGGCCCTGCTCGGTCAGGAACCTGAGATAGCTCGGAAGGCTCGGCAGTAAGAACGATCCGCCCGACACACTTCGATCCAACACCACCTGGCGATTCGCCATCATGTGATCGAAGGCGATGGGGAGGTCGAGAATGACGAACGGCGAGAGCAAGAAGAACGTGATGGCAGCCACCGCTCCCGCCGCCAGCACCTTGCCCCCATCCCGCATACCCCTCACCGCCAGGTGGTAGACCGCGAATACCGGCGCGAGAAAGACCGTATAGTAGTGGGTGGCGAAGGCCACTCCCATGGCGACTCCCGAAACCAGGTAGGAACGAGAGCGTGGATCCGCTCGGATCCGATCGAAGGCGGTGAGAGCCAGTACCAGAAGAAATCCAGCCGGCACGTCGTGTTTCAGGTAGTGAGAGTCCCGCACGTGGAAGTAGGCCACCGCCATGAAGAGGGCGGCGGCGCGGGCCGCCGTTCGCCCGAAATGTTTCGCCGCCAGGCGATAGCTAAGAACGATGGTACCCAGGGCGCACAGCACACCCAGCCATCTTCCAGCCAGGTAGAAATCGGTGGGATCCTCGAAGAAGCGTGTTTCGAAGGCGCTCAGACTGGGGTAGCGTCCTGCCAGCCGGCCGACGACGAAGAGTCCGCCCATGACTCCGAAGAGAAGGAAGAAAAAGAAATTCGGATAGAGAAAATAATGTGGATTGGGATCCTGAGCGATGGATAAGGCGCGCGCCATGATGTTCGCTTCGTCCGGGTTGTAGACATGGGGAAGACCGTGTCCCAAACCGTAGATCCGAAGCCCGGCAGCCACTACCAGAACGGCGGCTAGCCATGGATCACGCACGAGTCAGGCCTGGGAGAAGAAATCGATGACTCTCTGAAGCGTCTGCTCCAGGGACAGAGCGGGCTTATAGCCGATCAGCTTCTGGATCTTGCCGATGTCCGGAACCCGGCGCGGCATGTCCTCGAAGCCCTCCTCGTAGGCCTGCTCATAAGGAACGAAGACGATCTCCGCCTTGCTCCCGGTCATCTCCTTCACTTTCTTCGCCAGGTCCAAGATGGTGATCTCGTGGTTGGTCCCGATGTTGAAGACCTCTCCCACCGCACCCGGATGAATCGCCAGATCGGCGAGTCCCTTCACCACGTCCGAGACGTCGGTAAAGCACCGTGATTGCATTCCATCACCAAACACCGTGATCGGTCGCCCGGAGAGAGCTTGCTTGACGAAGGTGGGAATGACCATGCCGTACTGACCGGTCTGGCGGGGTCCCACCGTGTTGAAGAGTCGCACCACCACCACCGGAAGCTTCTTCTCCTTGAAATAGGCCAAGGCGAGAAACTCGTCGATGGCCTTGGAGCAGGCATAGCTCCAACGGCCCTTGTTGGTTGGACCCAACACCAGATCGAAGTCCTCTCGGAAAGGAACGTTGGTATTCTTGCCGTAGACCTCCGAGGTCGAAGCGATGATGACCTTCTTCCTCTTCTTGTTGGCCAGGGTGAGGATCGTCTCGGTGCCGTAAACGTTCGTCTCTATGGTGTGCACCGGACTCTCCACGATGAGCCGCACCCCCACCGCCGCCGCCAGGTGGAAGATGGTGTCCACTCGGTCGACCAGCTCGGCGGTCACCGGCTGATTGGAGATGGTGTCGATGGTGTAGTGGAAGCGGGGATGGTCCTTGAGGTGCTCGACGTTCTCGATGCTACCGGTAGACAAATTATCGATGACGTACACTTCGTCGCCGCGATCGAGAAGAGTGCCGGCCAGGTGAGAGCCGACGAATCCGGCGCCTCCCGTTATCAGGTACTTCATCGCCTCGGACCTCCCGCCGCCGGACCGCGCTGCACGGCGTTCTTGACGACCTCGGCGGCCCTTTGCGCGCCCCGCGCGTCCACCAACTTGCGGCCCGCCTCACTCATCGCACGACGGCGCACCGGGTCGGAGAGGAGTGCGCGCGCCGTCTCCCGGATCTCCCGCTCCTCGACCTCGGTCCCCAGACCCAGGTGAACCACCGATCCAAATTGGAGGAAGGTCTCCATCCGTCGCCTTTCTCTGGCGTTCTGGCACAGCACGATACCCGGCGTCCCCAGGGCGGCGATCTCGTAGACCGTCATGCCACCGGCGCAGAAAACTATGTCGGCTTCCGACAGCGTCTCCGCCATGTGCTCGACGTTCTCGAGAAGGACCGGCTGGTAGTGAAGCTCGGGTAGGAGCCGCTCAAGCTCCTGCTGGTAACTGAAGGCCGGG
>DATDRI010000023.1:0-2083 GCA_035291825.1 Vicinamibacteria bacterium
CTTCCTCTCCCTTGGGGATCACCTGTAGGTGGGGCGAAAAAGTCTTGTTCTCCATGACGATGTTGTGCACTCCCGGCTCGGCCGACGGAGTCACCGGCCCCTGGATCCCATCGACATAGACCACCACGTCCCGTACTGCCGCCAGTGGGGCATCGTTTCCCTCGAGGATACCCACTTTGCCTGAGATCTCCGCGGCTGCTCCGCTGGAAGCCAGCCCCAGCGCCAGCATGACCAACACAACCCATCGAAAGTCGCCTAATGTCATGAGACCGCCTTCACGTCAGGTCTTTCGTTCCGTCGCCAGCACCTCTTCGCGGCTCCGGGTCGCAGGTACTCGTAACGCAGCGGTGAATTCTAGCACATGCCGGTTGACCGGGTGATGAGGCATCCGTTAGGATGCAACCTCTTCGTGGCTCTTTGGACGCTTCCATGCGCATGCGCTTGATCGCCATCGCTTTCCTGCTAGCCTCTTCGGCTGCTGGTGCGCAGGAGCAGGAGCAAGAACCGGCGCCGCCGGCCGCGGCCGCCGAGTCTATTCGCTTCCGGTTCTCAGCCGAGCTCAAGGCTCATTATCGCTGGTCGGAGGAGGACTCGTTCCCGCTACGTTTCCCCTTCCCGCCCGATTTCATCCCGGTGGGCAAAGATCATGTCGCCTTGGAAACACCCTCCCCGGGTTCTTCTCTCGAAGTGAGCGTGGCAACCCTCTTCCTGGACGTGGATCTGCCGCGATCCATCGCCGCTCGGGTCAAGATCGACCTCATCGATCTCCATGATCGGAATCCAACCAGCACCGATCAGACGGTGGACGTGGACGAGGCGTGGATCCGGTTCGGGACGAGTTACGAACCGATGGAAGCGATAGCGGGCACCAGCTTCTACGCGCTCTTTGGAAAGGCACCCAAGTTCGAACGGCAGACACTTCGGCGATTGGAAAGCTATGGGCTCGCTTCCACGGCATTCAATCGATTCGAGGATATTCAGCTTCAGTTTGGCGGTAGTCTGGGGACCCACGTCTACTTCCGCGCGCAAGTTTCTAATGGCAACCCCATATTTTTCCGTGATCCCAACGCCCTTGCCGGGGACAACGGAACCGAGATGCCTCCCAACCCGGATCCCACGCTGGGAAGCGGCTTCCCCATCTTCTATCACGCCGAAGTGGAAGAACTGCAGATCGATGACCATCCGGAATATGGAATCGGGGCGGGGCTACGCTTCCTTAGCCTCGATCAGGAGAAGGGTCTCGATGTGCTGGGGTTCTACTACCGAACGCACCTGTCGGAGGCGGCGAAGCTACGGGGAACCTTCTACGAAGGGGATCTGGACATTCTGAATGGCGTCACCCCGATCCCGGGTCGGGAGAGTGAGTTTTCGCTTCCCATCGAGGGAGACCTCCGCGAGGAGTACGGACTCAACGCGGACGCCCAGGCGGGGGCGCTCAGTTTGTTCTTCCAATTCGTTCATGAGGAAGCGGCGTCCTTGCCACGAGACGGCCTAGAGCTCGAGGCGGCCTACCGGTTCGTGATCGGGGATCCGGCCGACCCCAGCGATCTCTTTCCGCTAATCCAGCCGGCCTTCCGCTACAGCAAGCTGGACAACGGCTTCACTGCTCCGCCTCTTTTCGTTGTCCCCAGCGTCATGTGGGATTGGGAGAAGTGGGACATCGGAGTGAGAATGATCATCGTGAGTCGCCTCGACCTGACCCTGGAATACGCTCATCACGACATCCAGGCGGCTCGTCCCATCGATCACGACGAGTTTCTGACGACCTTGCGGTTGCGTTTCTAGCCACCACGACCGGCGGGGTCTTCATTCTTTATAGTGCTCAATGCCGTGGGGCCCCACCCCGACGGCCCGGACCTTCGGCGGCGCATTCGCGCCGGGCTCGCTCCGCTCGCGCAGGGTGCGGATGAGTTTTTCAGCACCCTGCTATCGCGGTCTCTCTACCGGTCGAGGGATGATGCCCACCAATCGAAGCGGACCACCGGTTCCACCGCGGATCTTCATGGGTAGGCCGATCACGTAACTCCCGGTTTCCGGCAAGCGGTCCAAGGAAGCCACGTTCTCGAAGGCGGGGATGTTCTCG
>DATDRI010000024.1:0-4683 GCA_035291825.1 Vicinamibacteria bacterium
TGGGTCGACGTCGACTCGGATCTCTCCCGTCTTTCGGTGATACCAGGCGGGTATGCGATGCCCCCACCAGATCTGCCGGCTGATGGTCCAGTCGCGGATGCTGGTGAGCCATTGGAGGTAGACGTGCTCCCATCGCGCCGGATGAAAGATGAGACCGCCCGGTGAGGTCTTGACCCATTCTTCATCCCGCTTCTGGTAGCCGCTGGCGGCGAGAGCCTTGGCGGCCATAGGCTTCATGCGCACGAACCACTGGTCGGAGAGACGGTACTCGATGGGCGCTCCGGAGCGTTGGGCGCGACCCAGGGGGATGGGGCGATCTTCGATCCGCTCGATGAGACCTTGCGCTTCCAGCGCCTGCACGGCCTTGGTGCGCGCCTGGTAGCGATCGAGCCCCCGGAACTCGGCGGGCACGATCTCGTTGAGGGTGGCGTCCTCGTTCATGACGTTGACCGGCTCCAGCTCGTGCCGCTGACCGACCTCGAAGTCGTTGGCATCATGGGCGGGGGTGATTTTCAAGCAGCCGGTACCGAACTCCATGTCCACGTAGGAATCGGCGATGACGGGAATCTCGCGTCCCTGTAACGGCAGGCGGACTTTCTTGCCAACCACATTCTTATAGCGTTCGTCCTTCGGATTCACCGCCACCGCCACGTCCCCGAAGAGCGTTTCCGGCCGGGTGGTGGCGACGACGAGATGCGTCAGACCGTCGGTCGGCTGGAGCAGGGGATAGCGGATGTACCACAAGTGCCCGGGCTCGCCTTCTTCCGAGACCATCACCTCGTCGTCGGAGAGAGCGGTCCGGTCGACCGGGCACCAATTGACGATGCGCTTGCCGCGGTAGAGAAGCCCGCGATCGTAGAGCGTCTTGAAGGTGTGGCGCACCGCCCGCGACAATCCTTCGTCCATGGTGAATCGCGTTCGTCGCCAGTCGCAGGAGCAACCCATCTTCTTCAGTTGCTCGATGATGAAATTTCCGTACTTGTCCTTCCACTCCCAGACTTTCTCGATGAACTTTTCACGTCCCAGCTCGCGGTAGTCGATTCCCTGGGCGTCGAGCTGTTTGCGCACCACCGTCTGGGTGGCGATGCCGGCATGATCGGTGCCGGGAACCCAGAGTGCATCGTGACCGTCCATTCGCTTGAAGCGGATCAGGACGTCCTGCAGCGTGTTGTTGAGGGCGTGTCCCATGTGGAGTCGGCCGGTGACGTTGGGTGGAGGAATGGCGATGACGAACCGCGGTCGGAGGACCACGTCCTCGGCGCGTGGCTCTCCGTCCGGATCGAAGTCGCTTTCGAAACACTCTCGATCCATCCATACCTTGTAGATCCGAGGCTCCACCTCGCGGAAATCGAAACGAGTGGGCAAATTCATGGCTAGATGTTGCAACAGGGAGAGAGGCAGTGCAAGAAGAAACGCAAGACGGTTTGCAAGGTCGCGGCGGTCGAGGGTATGGTGCATTGAGACATGAAACAAGGAGGACATAATGGCTAACAAAAGCGGGGGTAACGGCCCTTTCGACTTCGATCCACCACGGATGCCCCAAATGCCGCAATTCAATCTTCCCAACGTTACGCCCGGTGCGATCCGCGCGCTCTTGCTCTTAGCGTTGGGCGTGGTTCTGTTCTGGGGAAGCTTTTATCAAGTGGAGCCCGAGGAGGTGGGGGTGATCCGGCGCTTCGGTGCTCTTGCGCGCACGACCGATCCCGGTCTCCACTTGAAGTGGCCCTTCATGGAGAGAGTCGACAAGGTGCCAGTGCAGCGTCAGCTCAAGCAGGAGTTCGGCTTTCGGACCCTGCAGGCGGGAGTGCGCACGGAATACAGCGAGGCCGGCGAGTACTTGGAAGAGTCTCTCATGCTGACCGGTGACCTCAACGTGGCGGTGGTGGAGTGGATCGTCCAGTTCAAGATCCAGGAGCCTCGGGCATTTCTCTTCGGCGTCCGCGACGTGATCGACACCTTTCGGGACATGTCGGAGGCGACCATGAGACAAGTGGTGGGCGATCACAGCGTGGATGAGGTCTTGACCATAGGACGGGCCAGTATCGCCGCCCAGGCGAAGGATCTACTGCAGGAGCTTTGCAATGTCTATGGTACGGGCATTTCGGTGGAGCAGCTGGTGCTGCAAGACGTCAACCCGCCCGACCCGGTCAAGCCGTCCTTCAACGAAGTCAACCAGGCGATCCAGGAGAAGGAGCAGCTTATCAACCGAGCCTGGGCCGAATACAACCAGGAGATCCCTCGGGCGCGGGGAGTCGGCCAACAAACGATCCAGGCGGCGGAAGGTTACGCCGCCGAGCGCGTGAATCGCTCTCAAGGAGAGGCCACCCGATTCGAGGCCATCTATGCGGAGTATCGGAAGGCGCCGCGCGTTACGCGCAATCGCATGTATCTCGAGACGTTGAACGAGGTCCTGCCCCGCCTGGGCAAGAAGGTGATTCTCGACGAGAAGCAAACCGGATTTCTGCCCCTGTTGAATCTGACCCAGGAGGTGCCACGTGAACCGTAATCGACTGGTCTCTCTCATTATCGGTGTGTTGTTACTCGCCTTGCTAACGTCCATTTTCTATACCGTGGACGAAACCGAGCAGGTCGTCATTACTCAATTCGGGAGGCCGATCGGAGACGCCATTGCCACGCCCGGGTTGAAGCTCAAGCTGCCGTTCATCTGGGAAATCCATCGGTTCGACAAGCGCTGGCTGGCCTGGGACGGTGACTCCAACCAGATCACCACCAAGGACAAGAAGTTCATCTGGGTCGACACCTACGCTCGCTGGCGCATCCAGGACCCCCTGGAGTTCTTCGAGTCGGTCCGCGACGAAGCGGGAGCGCAGAGTCGCCTGGACGACATCATCGACGGCGAGACCCGAAACACGGTGGCGGCCTTCGATCTTATCGAGATCGTCCGCTCCATGAGCCGGGAGTTCGAAGTGACCGAGGAGCTACAGGAGTTCGCCAATCAGCAGACGCTCGAGGGGATCTCGGCGGGCCGGCTAGCGCTGAGTCAAATCATCCTGGAGAAAGCGTCTCGGGTCACGCCAGATTTCGGCATCGAGCTGGTGGACGTCAAGTTCAAGGCCATCAACTACGTCGACGAGGTACAGGCGCAGGTCTACGAGCGGATGATCACGGAAAGGCAGCGGATCGCGGAGCGAAGTCGCTCGGAAGGCCAGGGACGCTCGGCTGAGATCCGGGGACAGAAAGAGAAGGAGCTCAAGGCCATCGAGTCGGAAGCCTATAAGAAAGCCGAGGAGATTCGGGGTCTGGCGGACGCCGAGGCCACCAGCATCTACGCCAATGCCTATAGCAAGGACCCGGACTTCTATCAGTTCATGAAGACACTCGAGACTTACCGGAGCAGCCTGAACGAGGACGTGACGTTGATACTGACCAGCGATTCGGAGTTCTTGAGTTTCTTGAAGACCTCGGGCCGCTAGTTTAAAGTAGAGGAGTAGGACCCGCGCGCAGCGACTCCTGCTGGGGCGTGGCGGTTCCGATGGGGCTTGGGCGGCCCAGGAGCCGGACGGGTGGGGCCCGTCGATTGTGGATACGCCCAGAAAGGAGGTGGTCTAGTGAGTAAGTCTTCTCAAGTTTCCGTGGAGGTGGCGGCCTCGTAGGGGAGCACCCCGCGACAAAGCTATGAGAAGTGTGGCGGGGTCCCCAGGACGGGGAACCCCACGCCACCCACGCGAAGCTAGTAGACCCCGGTCTCGCGGAAGCGAGGCCGGGGTCTATGCTTTGGGCCGGACTCGCTAGCCGGTGGGCCGCTTGGGTCGCTGATTGGCAGGAAGGATCTTTTTCCTCAATCGGATGGACTTCGGCGTCGCTTCCACCAGCTCGTCACCGCGAATGAACTCGATGGCCTGCTCGAGGTTGAGCTGTCTATGCGGGGTGAGGCGTATGGCGATGTCGGAGGTGGAGGCGCGGACATTGGTCAGCTTCTTTTCCTTCGTCACGTTGACGTCGAGGTCGGCCGGTCGAGCGTTCTCGCCCACCATCATCCCTTCATAGACCTCGGTTCCAGCTCCAATGAAGAGCTCCCCACGGTCCTCGAGATTGTGGAGAGCGTAAGCGGTGGCCCGTCCGCTCCGGTCCGCCACCAAGGCTCCGGTCAGCCTCTTGGGGACGCTACCCTGCCAATCGTCGTAGCCATCGAATATGGCGTTCATCACCGCGGTGCCGCGGGTGTCGGCGAGAAGCTCGCTCCGGATCCCGATCAGTCCCCGAGAGGGAATACGGAACTGCAGCCGGACCCGCCCCGATCCGTGATTGACCATGTGGGTGAGCTGGCCCTTGCGGATGCCGAGCTTTTCCACCACCACGCCCTGATAGGGCTCCGCCACGTCGACCCAGAACATCTCGAAGGGCTCCTTCTTTACTCCGTTGATCTCCTTGATGATGACCTCGGGATTGGATAGAGACAGCTCGTATCCTTCCCGGCGCATGGTCTCGACCAGGACGGCGAGCTGCAGCTCGCCGCGCCCGTAGACGGTGAAGGCGTCGGTGGAATCTGTATCCTGCAGCTGGAGGGAGACGTTGGTGAGTAGCTCCACGTCGAGACGCTCCTTGAGCTTGCGCGAGGTCACGAATTCGCCCTCCCGTCCGGAGAGGGGCGAGGAGTTGACCGAGAAAACCATCGACAGCGTCGGCTCGTCGATACTCAAACGGGGCAGGGGCACCGGCCGG
>DATDRI010000025.1:0-4676 GCA_035291825.1 Vicinamibacteria bacterium
AGCGATCTCGTTCGGCCGCCCCCAAGTGTCGTTTCGGAAGGCCTCGTGGGAGACGCGCTCTTGGTTGACGGCAACCCTGGCGCTTGCCATGTGTTTGGTGGCAGTTCCCTTTCTCAGGGTTGCCGAGGAAACGGCGGAGGGGGCAGCTTATCGTGCCTACTTCAGTGCCGATCTGATGACCCACCTCTCGGTGGTGGCGGAGCTTCAAAAGGGCGATTCTCCGCCTCAGAATCCCTTCTATGCGGGACAAACGCTCGGCTATCAATGGCTCTTCTTTTTGTTTCCCGCCTTGGTGGGGAAGTGGATCGGGAATCAGCAGGCACTCTTATTGACCGACCTCTCCGTTTGTTGTCTTTTCGCCGCCCTCGCTTTTTCGGCCGCAAACCGGCTGGCGGCTCGCCCAAGCCTGGCGTTCGGCGCCGTGGGGATTGGTCTGGCGGCGGCGAGCTACGAGGGTTTGGCGGTGCTGGTGAGAGCTGCTTGGGTCGGGGAGCCTCTGGGAAGCTTCAGAGATGTGAACGTGGATGCGTTCTCGCGCTGGTTCTTCGAGCTGACTTCGCTCGACGGACTTCACCGCTCCTTTCTCTACACGCCGCAACATCTATACTCCTACGCTCTCCTCATGGTGTTGGTGCTGCTTCTCTTGAACGGTGAGTCGCGAGGCGTGGCCAACTCGCTTGCGGCGGGAGCGCTCCTGGGCGGCATGGCGGGCATCAGCATCGTCACCGCCATGATCGTCGGACCGTGGTTGGCGTTGGGTCGCATCCTGGCTGGCGGCGAGAGGAAAGCCCTGCTCCGCGATCTGTTGATCATGGGAGTGGTCGCACTCGGTTGTCTCGCCTGGTTTTTCGAGCTCGGTTATTTCGAAGAAGCGGGAGGCGAATTGGTGCTCAGATTTCCGCGGCTCGCCGAGATTCCGGCGCTTGTTCTGTTAGAGGCGGGACCGCTTTTCCTTCTCGGCCTTCCCGCCCTTGCCGCGCGTCATGCTCTCCCCTGGGGCTTGCTGGCGGGTATGGCTTTGATGGCCACGCTCTTCATGGATATCGGAAGCGCCCCGGGAGTGTGGATGGCCTGGCGAGCAGGAAGCATCCTGCTGATAGCGCTCATGCTGATGGTGGCGGTCACCATCCGTAAGATGCGGCCCGCACTCTTGGTGGTGGTCCTGCTGCCGGCGACCTTGACTTGCGTGCTCGACATCTTCAACGCGCAAGACGTAACCAACCGCGATCTCTCACGGGGTGAGTTTCGCTGGACGACGGTGGTCCATCCCTCGGATGAGGACGTCCTCGCCTGGATCCGGGCCCATACCGCACCCGAGGCGATCGTCCAATGGGACGTCCGAGCCAGAGAGCCCGGGGAATGGGCCCTCATTCCCGCTCTGGCGGAGAGGAGGATGGCGGTGGGTTTTCCGATTTTCCTTCTCGACAATCGCAAGTATCGTGCCCGAGAAAGGAGGCTGCGTCCCATCTTCGTCTCCTCCGATCCAGATGAGGCGTACCGGTTGGCGACGGAGGCCGGGATAGACTACCTGGTGATCGGAAGCCGGGAGGTGACCGTGCGGGGGGAAAGGGTTCGAAAGTTCTGGGAAGCCCCCGAGCGGTTCCGCGAGGTCTATGCGAACAGGGTGGCGACCGTGTTCGAAGTCATGGGTTCGTGAGTCTCGCCTCGGAAAGAGCAGGTTCTCTTTCACCAGCTCACCGTCTGGCGAGCGGGTGGTACGCTACTTGTTGGCGGTCTAGGGCTTGGTGTACTGTTGCTGTGCAGGAAGTGGGGTTCTGCCGAGCGCACGTTCCCGTTGAAGGCGGCTCAGATTCTCATTAGTGGCAGGGTTCAAGGGGTTGGGTTTCGTGCCTTTGCGGAACGGCACGCTTCCCGTCTGGACGTGGTCGGCTACGTGAGGAACCTACCGGAGGGGCATGTGGAAGTGCTAGCCCAAGCAGATGAACGGACGCTCGAGAGCTTCTGTGAAAAGCTCCGCCTTGGACCATCCTTCGCCCGGGTCGAGGATTTCAGCGTGACATCGGTACCGGTGGATCCCAGCCTCCGGGGTTTCGGAGTGCGATTCTAGGATTCTTACCATGGAACGACTTCGTCAAGTGATTCGAGACATCCCGGACTTCCCGAAGAAGGGAGTCGTCTTCAAGGACATCACCACCCTCCTGCGAGACCCCAGTGCCTTCCGCCAGTCTATCGACTTGCTCTCTTCCGCCCTGCTGGGCAGAAACTACGACGCCTTGGTCGGTATCGAAAGCCGGGGGTTCATCTTCGCCTCCAGCCTGGCCTACAAGCTGGGAAAGGGTCTGATACCAGTGAGAAAACCTGGGAAACTCCCCGCCCAAACCGTGCAAGTGTCCTACCAGCTCGAGTACGGGACGGATTCCCTGGAGATGCACGCCGATGCCATCGAGCGCGGGCAGAGGGTGATCATCGTCGATGACGTGCTGGCCACCGGCGGTACGGCCCGGGCGGTCGCGGAATTGGTGGAGAAGGTTGGGGGCAAGGTCGACGCGCTGGGCTTCCTGGTGGAGCTGGATTTTCTGAACGGGCGCCGTAAGCTATCGGATTACGAGGTTCTCTCCATCTTACGCTACGATTGAGTCTTTGACAGTCCGCCCCCCCGGAAACTACAATAAGTCGAACTCGTCATGAGACTTGGACTTCGTGGGCTTGTCCGCGGGCAGGGGGGTACCATTCCAAGCTCCCAGCGGGCTGAAGACGGTACGGAAGCGGGGACTTACCGCTCACCGTTCCTGAAGCTGCATGGCCCGCGGAGCCCGCACCGACTTCTCGATCGCCTCACCGCCCAACAGATTTCCCTGATTCAAACGGTAGCGCTGGGCGACACCGACTATTTGAGCCGCTCGTTCTACCAGGACCCAGCCAGCGGAAAACGAATCGCACGCGAGTTGGAGCGCAAAGAGCTTGCCCAGTTCTCATCCAGTTGGAAGGCGGATCCGGTTCATTGCATCCGAGCCATGAACCTGGCCATCGCCCGGATACCGGAAGGGGAGGGAGCGAGAAGAGAGCGGTACGTGAGGGCGGCAGTGGACCTGGAAGTCCTCATGGACCGCCAGAGCCGGAGCGGACCCAGCGGGCGGGTGTACAAAGGCATTCCCGGATACCTCATGAATGGCTACACCGATATGGGGTCCCTCCCCTCGGTCACCGCGCGCAACGGACGGGAAAAGATCAAAGTGGACAAGGAACGAGTGCGGGGTCGTCTGGTGGCCTGCAAACGGCGCGTGGTGTCCAGGGGGGTGACCGAGGAGCTCTTGGAGCACTTCTATTCCGCAGTGCGCCGAGACATTAAGTTCAACGAGGTCGGAGTCGACAAGCTCTTTCGCGAGTACGGAGACCGGAGCATCGCCCTCTCCAGATATCTGGACCTGGGGTTAGGTGTGTGCCGACACCTGTCGATCTTCCTTCAGCTCTACCTGCAAGAGGCCGGCATCGACTCTCGTTTGATCAAAGGGAATCTGAAGTTCTTCGTCTTCAGTGGGCGCCATGCTTGGAATCTGGCACGGTTGGGCAAGCGTGTCGCTCTGATCGACGTGACGCATCCTGACGTTAACCAGCCATTCATCCTCTGGGGTGATTCACCAGAAGAGGTCTATCAACGCGCCGGAAGTGTATCTCGCTCCTACGTGGCGACGCGGAACGATCAGAACCATTATAAGATCGGCGCGTGAGAATCGGGCTCGCTCACCCCAGCCTGGAAACGTCGAACAGCGACTTTAGACAGTAAGAGGAAGACTAATCCATGGCCGCCTCGAACAGCAGGCGAGCGTGTCTCAGCCTCACCTATCCGGAACTGGCCTTCGTGCAAAAGCTGCTGAAGGCGGAGTACCACTTCATCACCGACAAGGAACAGAAGACGCGCCAGTCGTTCGGCCGAAAGTTTTCCGACATCACGCTCCCCGGCGGTCAGAAAGATGGAGTGGAGCTCTATTTGTCTCACCTCGAGATTTCTTTCCTGCAGAAGCTGACCAAGGGCTCCTATAGCTTCTTGACCCTTGCCGAGCGGGAAGCCCGCCAGCAGTTGCGGTCCAAGATCCGCGCCGCTTGGGAAGAGGTGAGCAGGCTGGACGGTCCCTCCGAGCGGAAGACCTGAAACGGCTGGAGGAACGGGCCGGAACCTTCAGTCTGCGGGTGAACGAGCAGTATCGGATCAGGTTTCGGTTCGAGGGAGGACATGCCGACGATGTCACGTGCGAGGACTATCACTGACGGGCCGCGCTCCGTGCTGGACCTGAAGCGGCCGCCCACATCGCCTGGGGAGATGCTGCTCGAGGAGTTTCTCCGGCCGGCCGGCCTCACGCAGGTCGAGGCAGCGCGGCGTATGGAGATCCCGCTCAACCGCCTGAACGAGATCATCCGCGGACGGCGCGGCATCACCGCCGATACCGCGCTCCGCCTGGCCGGTCTGTTCAAGACGTCTCCAGAGTTCTGGATGGGGCTCCAGACCGATTGGGATCTCTGGCACGCGGTACATGCGCGCCGAGCGGGATAGATGCGTTTCGGAAGCTTGCCCCGGCAGGGATCCAAAAGGGACAATCGGGCCGCTCGGGGTTGTTCGGCAGATCCGACAATCTAGCAAGTCGATGCGACCGTACTGTCTCAAGTTCATGCGCCTGTAGCTCAGTAGGATAGAGCAACGGATTCCTAATCCGTAGGTC
>DATDRI010000026.1:0-2565 GCA_035291825.1 Vicinamibacteria bacterium
TCCTGAAGCAGCCTCTCGGTGCGCGCGAAGGCCTCCTCCGTCTCTCCCGGAAAACCGACGATGAGATCGGTCCCCAATCCCACGTCGGGAACCCGGCGGATGACCAGCTCCAGGAAGTCCCGATACTCTTCGACCCGGTAGCGGCGGTTCATGCCCTGGAGCACCGAATCGTCCCCGCTCTGGATGGGAACGTGGAAGTAGTGGCAGAGCTTCTCCGAACCAGCCATGTGATCCACCAGGGCGGGCTCGATGGTGGTGGGCTCGATGGAGGTGATGCGGATTCGCCGCAGCCCCTCCACCTCTTCCAGTCCTCTCACCAGATCGAAGAAGGAACGTCCATCCGAACGGTAGCGCCCGATGTTCACGCCGGTCAGGACCAGCTCTCGATGACCTCGCGCCACCAGCTCCCTCGCCTCACGGAGGACATCGCTCAGATGGCGGCTCCTTTCCCGTCCCCGGGTGAAGGGAATGATGCAAAAGGAGCAGAAGAAATCGCATCCGTCCTGCACCTTGAGATTGGCTCGGGTCGTCGTGTACTCGCCGGTCCCCTCCACTTCGAAATCCGCATCGTCGATGAGTTGAGAGTGGAGCACAACGGGATCGGGAAGCTTGCGCGGCCGGTCGATGAAGGCAGGAAACTTCATCTTGTACTCGGTGCCCACGATCATGTCCACGCCCGGGATACGCCGCAGGGCCTCCAGCCCGACCTGCGCGTAGCAGCCGGTGACGACCACGAAAGCCTGCGGCGAGCGTCGGAGCACCTGGCGAATGACGTTTCGGCACCGGGCCTCGCCGTGCTCGGTCACCGAGCAAGTATTCACCACCGCCAGATCGGTCGGCTCGCCCCACTCCACCGTCGAGTAGCCTTTTGCCTTGAAAGCACCGGCCAGAACCGCTGTCTCGGTCTGATTCAGACGGCAGCCTAGAGTGTAGAAAGACGCTCGGTACAAAGGGTGTCTCTGGATCTTCTGCGAAGGCGTCCGCTAGCCGGGCGGCCAGCCCATGGCGCGGCCGCTCAACAGATGGAAATGAACGTGATAGACCGATTGCCCCGCCCAGGCGTTGCAATTGGCCACCAAACGATAGCCCTTTTCGGCGATCCCCTCCTGGCGCGCCAGATCGCGGGCCTTCAACACCAGCCGCCCGATCAACTCGGCGTCCTCGGCAGTGAGGTCATTAACGGTGGGGATGTGCTTCTTCGGGATCACTATAATGTGCGTCGGCGCCTGCGGGTTGATGTCGCGAAAGGCATAAACGTGATCATCCTGGTAGACCGGCGTGCTCGGTATGCGTTTTTCGATGATGTCACAGAAGAGGCATCCCATGAGCATCGACCCCGGCTCCGCATGTTATGCGTAACCACCGCTGGCCGTCAATGAAGGGCGGCGACAAGCGATCGTTCTGGTGGCTCTCCGGTCCGTTAACTGGTAAAAGGGGGCGGGACTCGTCCGATGCCTTCCTCTCCGCCGCGAGCAACTCCTTGGACGGCGGCAGCGCTCTGTCGCGTCTCCTGGACTCTGGTTTCCGCCTTCGTGGTAGAAAGCCTGGTATTCGGTCTGGCGGTATTGCCGGCGGCGCTCTTCTGGGAGTGGCACTTCGGTTGGAATCTCCCCTCCACCTGGGTACGGACTCTCGTTTTGAGCATGTCCTTCATTCCCGCTTACTTCATCTTCGCCCTGACCCTCGTGATCCTTTCCGCATGGTCGACCCGAATCACCGGTTGGCGCACGCCCGGTCCAGCGGAAATGGCGATCGAGGATCTCGGATGGCCCTTGCTGGATTGGGTCCGCTATGCCATCTCCATCCACCTGGTGCGGGTCTTCGCCGGTCCGCTCTTCCGATCGACGCCCCTGTGGACGTTCTATATGAGGCTGAACGGAGCGCGATTGGGACGACGGGTCTACGTGAACAGCCTGGCGGTGACCGATCACAACCTCTTGGAGTTCGGAGACGACGTGGTCATCGGCGGCGGTGTGCACCTATCGGGCCACACCGTGGAGAAAGGGATCCTCAAGACCGCTCCGGTGAAGCTTGGAAAGAATGTGACGATCGGAGTGGGAAGCGTCATCGATATTGGCGTAGAGGCGGGGGCCGACTGTCAGGTGGGAGCACTCGCTCTGGTGCCCAAGTTCTCGAAGCTGGAAGCGGGATCGGTCTACGTCGGCATCCCGGTACGCAAGCTGGAGAAGAGTAAGGAATCGAATGTGCTATAGTGCGCGATCATGCAGCTTCGCGAGGAGGTCGAGAAGGGATGCCGCAGACAGCGGAGCTTCTGAGCCGGGGTCACTCCAAGCTGACCCTGGCCGCGGCCAAGATCATGTTGGAAGCGGCCGAGCGCAAGGCGCGGGAGATGGGTCTGGCAATGGATATCGCCGTCTGCGACGAGGGCGGAAACCTCTTGGCCTTTCACCGCATGGAAGGGGCCAAAATCACCAGCATCGAGGTCGCCATCGGCAAAGCCTTTACCGCCGCCGCCAGCCGCATTCCTACCGCAAAATACGCTGAGTTGGCCGGGCCCGGAAAACCCGCTTTCGGGATCCACGTGAGTAACCACGGGCGGTTCAT
>DATDRI010000027.1:0-4315 GCA_035291825.1 Vicinamibacteria bacterium
GAAGCCGCTGCGACCGGGCTCGACCTCGTGTCGTGAGCCCACCCTGACAATCGTGTAGTACGACAGCAAGCCCGGGCTGTCGAAGTGAACTCCCACCAGGCGCAGCCCATTGGCGAGCTCCTTCTGATCGATGGGGTAGGGAAAGACGGCGTCGCTCCGGGCTCCCGCCGTCGAATTTGCGGGGCTTGCTGGGCCGGCTAGGCTCATGGCTATCAAGAACGTCCTCCACATGATCCGCCTCTCAGTTCGTTCGATCGACTTAGCTTATTCTAGCTTTTTCCGGTGAACCTTAGGGTGACTTCGAAGCTCAGGAACCGCTGGGGGCGCGGTAGGTCACATGAAAGACCAGCTGGTGCGTTCCCAGCCGGAACTCGGAGTTGTCTTTCAGCTCTTCCTGCTCGATGCGTTGCCCCTGGATGTAGGTCCCGTTCGTGCTTCCCAGGTCCCGCAGCGTGGCGGTCGTTCCGCCGATCTCGATACTGGCGTGGTGGCGAGAGATCTCAGGGTCGTCTAGGTTGACGTCGCAATCGCGACGCCCGATGGTGATGCGAGGTTTTTCGAGCCCGAACACTCGGCCCGGTTCGTTGCCGTCCAAGACTTCCAGAGTATATTTCTTGTCGGCAGAAAGTTCGCCCAGGACAGCGACTTCGTTTCCCGTGGTGCTCGGATTGGGAGACGGCTCGTCCAGAGAGCGCTGGCAATGAGGACAGACCGCTCCCCCGGTAACCGTTCGTTGGATCTCTTCCTCCTGAAGCTGAATCTTGCAGTGGGGACATGGAACGGCCATGGGTACGACCTCTCCGAGAGCTGTTATTTGTTGGATGTTGCCAGATTCGATCTGCCTTTGCAAGAACAGGTCGGCCGGGATTCACTCATGGGCTGGCGCGATCGTCACGGGGATTTCGATGCAGCCGATGATAGATGGGCGCTAACCGAGAAGGCGACACGCCAAGAGAAAAAGCGGCGATGGCGGCCCAGTTCACCAGGGTCGTGAACAGCGGTCCCGATCTCTCCCAATGTCGGGGGAGAGTGGTGACGGTCGCGTCGAGGCACTTCAGGCGGCCACGCTTGCGCAGCCTCCTGACCAGATCCACGTCCTCCATGATGGGAACGTCACGATAACCGCCTATGGCATCGAAGACCGAGCGGCGCATGAAGAGAGCCTGATCGCCGTAGGGTAGACCCAGCAGACGGGCCCTCAAGTTCGATCCGAAAGACACCAGCGCCAGGCTCGGCCGAGCCGGCCTCACGCTCAGGCGGAACCAACCGCCCACCACACAAGCATCGGAGAGCGCCTGGCGGATCGCTTCATCGGCACCGGGGCCGAGGGCACAGTCGGCATGGAGAAAAAGCAGCGTGTCACCGGAGGCCTCTCTCGCTCCCTGGTTCATCTGCGCTCCGCGGCCCGGCGCTCCTACTACCACGCGGGCACCCAGCTGGACCGCCACTTCGCGGGTGCGATCCGCGCTCCGTCCATCCGCCACCACGACCTCCGCGCCGCGGGGAACCGACGCCAAGGCGCGAGGGAGCAAGGTCTCTTCGTTCAAGGTAGGAACGATGACCGAGAGATTCATGAGACCTCGAGCATGGTAGCACGGGTCCACATGCTAGCCGTGGGCGGGACCACACCGAGGGACGCCAAACCGTTCATGTTAAGATGCGCCTCGGCGAATGGCACACACCATCACTCTCATTCATGGTGACGGCATCGGTCCTGAGATCACCGCGGCGGCGGTGCGGGTCCTGGACGCCACCGGAGTGGAGCTCGTCTGGGAAAAACATGAGGCGGGCATCCGAGCCTTCGAGAAGACCGGAAACCCCCTCCCCGAAACGCTCTTGGAGTCGATTCGCCGCAACAAGATCGCGCTCAAGGGTCCCCTGACGACCCTGGTGGGGGAAGGTTTCCCCAGTGCCAATGTGGCGCTGCGCAAGGGGCTTGACCTCTACGCCAACCTGAGGCCGGTCCGAAGCATTCCGGGAGTGAAGAGCCGCTACCAGAACGTCAATTTGGCGATCGTGAGGGAGAATACCGAAGACCTCTACTCCGGCATCGAGCACATGATCATGCCCGGAGTGAGCCAGGGGTTGAAGGTCATCACCTCCCATGCTTCCATCCGGATCTCTCGGTTCGCCTTCGAGTATGCCCGCCGCCGTAAGCGCCAGAAAGTCACGGCGGTCCACAAGGCGAACATCATGAAGCTCACCGACGGATTGTTCTTGGAAAGCGCGCGCCAGGTGGCGAAGGAGTTCCCGGATATCAAGTTCGACGACAAGATCGTGGACAACCTGTGCATGCAGTTGGTGTTGGATCCGACCCAGTTCGACGTGCTTCTGCTCTCCAACCTCTACGGGGACATCGTTTCCGATCTGTGTGCCGGTCTGGTGGGAGGACTGGGGCTGGTACCGGCGTCCAACATCGGGGAGTCCTGCGCCGTCTTCGAGGCGGTTCACGGCTCGGCGCCCGACATAGCGGGCAAAGGCGTGGCCAATCCCATCGCCCTGATTCTCTCCGGGGTGCTCATGCTCCGGCACCTGGGTGAGGACGGAGCCGCCGATCGGCTGCTGGGAGCCTGCTTCCGCGTATTGGAGAAAGGCGAGGTGCGGACGCCAGATCTAGGAGGCCGTCATTCAACCGAAGAGCTCACCGACGCCATCCTTGGAGAGCTCACCGGGTGAGAAGAGCTCGGGTTAGGGAGCTCTCGGGTCGGCGAGGTCAGCTCTTGTATCTGATGCATATATAAAGGACGGGGAGAGCGCCCCGCTGGAGGAAGGAACCCCTTTTTCTAATTGCTCGCCTCAGGGGCTCTGCATATAATACCCGCCTTGAAGCGGTCGGCGGGGGCCGGCCGCAAGTTTTTTGTCTGGCGGTCCTTGTCCGGCCCTCGGATTCCAATCTCTGGTTGCGGCGTCGAGAGGCGATTGAAATAATGACCTTGGGCACTGTGTGAGGTATACCGATGGAATTGGTTGACTACCTCGGCGTACTCATGTTCATGGTGGCGGCGGTGCTGTTCGTCGGCGTCACCCTCACCGTGTCGTCGCTGGTTCGACCCAGCAAGTTCACCGCGGAGAAGTACATACCCTACGAGTGTGGCGAGGACCCGGTGGGCTCACCCTGGATCCGATTCAACATCCGTTTCTACGTGTTCGCGCTGGTATTCCTCATTTTCGACGTGGAGGCGGTTTTCTTGTTCCCCTGGGCGGTGGTCTACCAGAAGCTGGGTCTCTTCGCTTTCGTCGAGGGAGTCATCTTCATTGGCATCCTGGTGCTGGGGCTCGCCTATCTATGGGCCAAGGGAGACCTGGAATGGGTGCGGGAGGAGGATCGAGCCGGTCACCACTCCCGTGATTCGGGGACTGCCTCTGCCTCCTCAGTGGACAGAGTGGCCTGAAGGAGCGGCTCATGGACCTCATCAAGACGCTCGGCGCGAGTCGAATCGCCTTGACCACCGTGGATCAGGTGGTCAACTGGGCCCGCCTCTCCGCGTTGTGGCCGATGACCTTTGGCCTCGCCTGCTGCGCTATCGAGATGATGGCGGCGGGTGCCAGCCGATTCGATTGGGATCGTCTGGGTATGATCCCCAGAGCCACGCCGCGTCAATCGGATCTGATGATCGTCGCCGGCACGGTGACTCACAAGATGGCCCTTCGTATCCGGCGTCTCTATGAGCAGATGGCGGAGCCGAAGTACGTCATCTCTATGGGAAGCTGCGCCAACAACGGAGGGCCGTACTGGCAGCACGGATACCATGTGGTCAAGGGAGTCGACCAAGTGATACCGGTCGATGTTTACGTGCCCGGATGCCCGCCCCGTCCGGAAGCGTTGTTGTACGGGGTCATGAAGCTGCAGGACGTCATTCGAGAGCGCTCGCTCCTGGACGATCCCCGCGAAGGAAGACAAAAAGAGGCAGTCGAGGTCGCAACCAGAGCATGAGCCCAGCCGACATCCTCAAGAAGCTCGAGGAGAAGTTCCCGGGAAAGGTCAAGCGTTCCCAGCTGGAGGCCGTTGATCCTTTCTTGGTGGTTGCGACCTCCTCCATCGCCGACATCGGCCTCTGGCTTCGAGACCAGCGAGATCTGGCCTTCGACACCCTGCATTGCCTTTCCGGTGTGGACTACCCCAAAGAAGAAAAGATGGAGGTCGTCTATCACCTCTTCTCTCCGAAGCACCGTCATTGGATCGTGCTCAAGGTGGAGACTCCCCGGGAGGGCGCCAAGGTACCCACGGTGGAGAGGGTGTGGCGAACGGCGAACTGGCACGAGCGAGAGGCCTACGATCTTTTCGGGTTCGTGTTCGAAGGTCATAGCGACCCCC
>DATDRI010000028.1:0-3616 GCA_035291825.1 Vicinamibacteria bacterium
GAGTTCGGGCGCCTTGCCCCGCTTGACTAGGGCTTGACCGTCATGCCATTTGGCAGTAACATATGTGACATATGGCAACGATACGTGCCGAAGAAGAGACAAAGAGGATGGTCGCCTTGCTCGGTGGCGAGAAGGTTTTTAGAGGCAGGGTCACTAACACTCGTGGCATGCAACAGGCGGTACGGAAGGGTCTTCCCTATACGGCATTCGAGGCGCTTCTCGACGCTTTGGAGGTCCATTCCAAGCAGTTGGCCGATCTGCTGGGTGTCGCTTCGCGCACATTGGCTCGAAGGAAGTCGGAGCGGTATTTATCGCCGATAGAGTCGGACCGGCTCTATCGAATCGCTCACATGACATTCTTGGCGTCGGAAGCATTGGGTTCGCTCGAAAGAGGGAGGCAATGGCTGCATAGGAGGAACCGTGCGCTCGGCGGAGAGCCACCGATCGCCCATCTCGATACCGAGATCGGCGAGCGCCAGGTGGAAGAGCTCCTCCTGCGAATTGGCTACGGGATCTATAGCTAGTGCGCCTCTGGCGAATCTGTCGCAGGGCACATGCGAGCAATCCTCTGAGCGGCCGCGGTGGGCTCGTCGCCGGTGGCCGTTGGCATCCTAAGGGGCGACGGGTCGTTTACACTTCTGAAACTTTGTCCCTTGCGGTTCTTGAGCTTCTAGTCCATACCGACAAGGATTTGCTCCCCTCAGACCTGATTCAAATCAAGCTGGAAGTACCGGACAGCGTTCCGACCGAGCGAGTCGACTTGCGCACACTCCCGCCCGATTGGAGGTCTTATCCTGCACCCCTCGTTCTGCAAGAGCTCGGTGCCCATTGGATCGACCGAGGATCCAGCGCGGTTCTGAGGGTACCGTCGGCTGTCGTGCCAGTGGAGAGCAACTACCTGCTCAATCCCGAGCACCCGAGCGCTAGACGATTTCGGATCGTCGCGAAGGAGCGATTCGTGCTCGACGCCCGCTTGGCCCACTGAGCAAGCGGTCAGCTCGTCTCCGGGCCGAGTCGGTTGAACGCCGCTCGGTGGACGACGACCGCTATCCGACGGGAGCGCCGCAGGAGCTGCAGAACTTGGCTCCAGCCGTGAGGAGAGCCTTGCACTTGCCGCAGGCCGCGGCTTCTGGGGCGCCGCAGTGACTGCAGAAGCCAGATCCGGCGGGGATGGACTTCGAGCACTTGCCGCAGGTTGTCGTTGCGGTCTGGGTGGATGCCTGTCCCATGGCTCCCATCATCGCTTGTCCCATGGCCACTCCCGCCCCGATGCCGACCCCCGCACCAGCGGTTCCCCCCGGATTCTCGGCGGCGGACTCGATCGCCTGAGCGGTTTGGAACTGGGTGAATCGGCCGAGGTCGCCTACCACTCCCATGCTGGCGCGCTTATCCAGCATTTTCTCGACCTCGGCGGGCAGGGAAATGTTCTCGACGTAGAACTTGGAAAGCTCCAGCCCGTGACTCTTGAACTGGGGATCGAGCTTGGCCTTCGCTTGGGCCGAGAGCTCGTCGTAGTGCGAGGCCAGATCGAACGCAGGTATCTTGGACTCGGCCAGAAGGTCGCTGAAGCCGGAGATGGTCAAGCGCTTCAGTTGTCCGTTGATGTCTTCGGTCGTGAAGCGGCCTTCAGTTCCCACCATCTCTTTCATGAACAGAGCGGGATCGTCGACCTTGAAGGAGAAGATCCCGAAGGCGCGCAGCCGGATGGCGCCGAGCTCCGGATCTCGCAGCATGACCGGATTCGAGGTTCCCCATTTCTGGTCGGTGAATTGGCGCGCCGAGATGAAGTAGACCTCCGCCTTAAACGGCGAGTTGAAGCCGTGCTTCCAGGCCCTGAGCTTGGTGAGAATGGCCAGGTTTCGGGTGGTCAGAGTGTGGAGACCGGGCTGGAAGAGGTCGGCAATCTTTCCTTCGTTGACGAAGACGGCGTGTTGCCCCTCCCGCACCGTGAGGCGAGCCCCCATCTTGATCTCCTGTCCCTGGACCGGGAAGCGGTAGACCATGGTGTCGCCGGAATCATCGAGCCACTCGATGACCTCGATGAACTGAGATTTCATGAAGTCCTTGAGCGCCACGGGGACCTCCTTTCGACTCTGAAGGTGTTGAGGAAACAGAAAAGGATACCACATGGGCCCCGAGCTGGCGACCTGGTGGGCTAGAGGTAAGGCGAGCACAGCCACGCCAGAGCATCACGGGTGCGTACCAGCAGGGGCCTCCCGTCGAGCTCCTCCAGAGAGACTTCCTGGGAGCTCTGACGAAGAGACTCCACGTAAGCGGCGAGGTCCTGGACGAACGACTTTTCATAGATCTCCACCGTCATCTCGAAATTGAGACGCAGGCTCCGGGAGTCTAGGTTGGCCGATCCGATATGCGCGTAGTGGTCATCGACGAGAAACAGTTTGGTATGCGCGAAGGGCGGCGGCTGATAGAATACGCGTACGTCTCGCTGCAGAAGCTCCCACAACATGTTTCGGGTCGCCCAGTGAACGTAGGGAAGGTTGTTGCGGCCGGGAAGGATCACCGTCACTTCCACCCCCCGCAGCGCCGCAGCCTGCAGGGCCGCCACCAACTGGGAAGGGGGTAAGAAGTAGGGCGTGACGATGGCGATGCTTCGTCGCGCCGCCGCGGCGGCGGCAGCCAGGACGGCCACCAGCTTATCCAGATCCTCGTTGGGCCCATCGGAGATCACCTGACAAATGGCGTTACCTTCCAGGGCAACGGGTCGTGGCGGGCGAGCGCCGGAGTCCTTTCCGGTAACGAACCGCCAGTCTTCGAGAAAGATACGCTCGATGCGACTCACCACCGGCCCGTTAAGCCGGAAATGAACGTCGATGATCCGATCGGGGTTGGACAGGTTGTCCGCCAGGTGCCGGTCGCCGATATTCATTCCGCCGGTGAAGGCGGAACTGCCGTCCACGGCGAGAATTTTCCGGTGATTGCGAAGGTTGATGTGCACTTCGGGAGGAAGGAGCCGGGGAGGCAGGAACCGTGCGGCCGGCACGCCGCGCTTTTTCAGTAGACGAACGGCGCCGGGGCGCGAGTACAGGCCGCCGATGCCGTCCACCATGACTCGAACGTCCACTCCCCGCTTCTTGGCGCGCTCCAGAGCTTCGATGAAACGGCGGCCGGTCGCGTTGGTCTCGAATATGTAGGTAGCCAGGTACACGTGCCGCTCCGCGGCTTCGATCGCTTCCAACATGCGCGGATAGGCGCCCTCACCATTGTGCAGGACTTCAACACGGTTTCCTTCCAGCAACGGCTCCGCCACCACCGCCTCCGAGATACGAGCCAGCTCGGCGAACTCCCCGGGTATCGATTGGCTCGATGCCGAGTGAGGATGCGAGTTCTGGCTGCGCTCGTAGGGGATCTCGATCCGGAACGCCGAGCCCCGACGAAGCTCTTTCGCCAGGGTTCGGACTCTGTTGATGCCGAAGAGATAGTAGAGAAGCGCCCCCCCAATGGGCAGCACCAAACAAATGGTGATCCAGCCCATCGCCGCTCTCGGATCGCGCTTGTAGAGCAAGGCGTGCCATGAGGCGGCGACGGAGATCGACGACGCCGCCACGACCTCGATCCAGTCCAGCAAGCTCACGCTTCAGCTACCAACGGAAGGGAC
>DATDRI010000029.1:0-11371 GCA_035291825.1 Vicinamibacteria bacterium
TGGTCCACCGCCTCGAGCTCGGCCTCCGAAAATCCCGCGCGGGTTCTCAAGAAATTGTGGAGCTCCTCCGTCTGGGCGTGAGCGGCGGCGGCTCGGCTCAGGGCGCCGCCCGTTGCCAGCAGGGCGACAAGGGTTACGTACCGGGCAGCGGACATAAGGTGCACTCCCTCTTTAAACCAATCGGCGTCCGGGTGCAAGGCCCCCGGTTTCTCTTCCCGGCACCTTTTCGTCACGTATGGTGTTCTGGTAGGTTTGTTTCCTGAAACGGTCTTGAGATATGAGGTGGCGGCCTCCGAAGCGATTGACGGCGCGTGAGACCCTGTCCTAAGATTTCCCTGTGCAAGTTTTGTATGAGGGGGATGGCGTCTACAACCAGCGGAGGTTGCAAAGACTGCGGTCGCTGAGCTGGCGGGATCGGTCCGTCCTGCTCTGGGGTAAGCTGCGCCGCTTTTACCTCGTCCATTTCCGGCCGCGCTACGTGGAAGAGAGCTTGAAGCGGCGGGTGGGCGAGTGCCACCGAACCGGGGCTTGTTGCACCTTGCTGTTTCCTTGCCCGCTCTTGAGCTGGGCGAAAGGACTACCCCTCTGCCGCATATACCAGCGGCGGCCCAGCAATTGCACTACCTTCCCCATCGATGAAAGGGATCTGCGAGACCGCAACATCGTGAATCCTTGGGAGCCCTGCGGATTTCAGTTTTCTCGAAGAGAGGTGAGCCGGTCCGCCCATCCTGGCGAGAACCTCGCCGCTGCGCCTCGCGTATGAGCCAACCCCGCCAACCCCCAGCAGCTTGACAAAGTACGCGCTCTCGGTTAGGCGCGTTGAGAAAAAAAGATCCTCCCGAGGTTTCTTCCTGGTATCCTACGGATGACGGGCTGCTAGCGGGCGGCTATCCGCCGCCTGGAGCGGACGCCCGTGAGTTCTCAATTGATAAGACGATGTCGGTCCAGAAAGTTCAAATACGAGAGGAGCTCTATCGCCTTCTCCTCAACGAGGAAGCAGGCGTGGCATGTAATCTCGTTCCCCGCATGTTGGCCGACCCCGAATCTCTAACTCCCGAAATCCGCTGGTGTCTTCTCTATCTCGTTCGCGGGATAGGTTTCATCGCTTCGAGACACGGTCTGCTGCATAACGGCGGCCTCCTGGACGCCGTCCTGAAGGGTTTCGAGGAATCCCGTAGAGTGAACGAGCGGTTGGACTGGATGTGGTTCTCCGTGGTCCGAGAGGACGAGAACCACTGGGTCCAGCGTTACGAGTCGACCGACGTACGATACTCGCTCGAGGAGCTCGCTTGGCTCCATCGTCAACTCGCGGCTCTGTGGAAAGTCGAGCGCCAGAGGCTCGAGCTGGAAGCGCCTCCGCTCACTCCCTTAGTGCTTCGCCAAAGGGAGCGCCTGCGAGCGGAGGTCGAGCCAAGCGAACCTTCTGTTTCTCGGAGCGTTTCCTAAAAAGAAAGCCCGGCGACCCTGTTCGGCACAGGGAGGCCGGGCCTGGGTTGTTTCCCGGGATTAGTTGTTAGCAGCCTCTGCCTTTGCCGCCGCCTCGTCTTCGGCCAGATCGGCCAAGAACTGCTTGACTTCCTCGGCTTGCGCTCCCTGCGGTTGCAGCTGAAGGTAGCTTTGGAAGTGGGACCTGGCGGTCTCGGTGTCGTCGCCCTGGGCAGCCAAGCTTCCCAGGATATAGTGAGCCTCCGGAGCCTGAGGCGCGTCCGGTTTCAGCTCCAAGAACTTGCTAAGGTGCTCTTTGGCGGCAGCTTGCGCGGCGGCGTCTCCACCCTCCGCCTGCCGGACGGCCATCGAGCCCAGCATGAAGTGGGCGTCGGCTGCATAAGAGTCGTCGGAGCCGAGCTCCAGATACTTGCTGAGAAGCTGCTGGGCGTCCGCCCACATTTGGTTGTTGAAGGCGGTGCGGCCCGCAAAATAGTACGGTCGAGGTAAATTCGGATCGAGCTGGATCACCTTCAAAAAGTACTGCTCGGCCTTGGCCTCTTGGTTGTTTCTGATCAGGATAATGGCGAGAGCGGAAAGAACCTCTTTATCGTTGGGTTTGGCCGCCGCCGCCTTCTCCAAGAGAGGGATGGCCGCCGGATCGTTCACCCTGGCCAGGGCGAGGCCGGCCTTGCGGGTCGCGATGGCGACCTGCTCCGCACCCTGGGGATCATTGCCCGCCCGCTCCGCGAACTTGGAGTAGTGCTCGCCCATTTTTGCGAAGTTCTGCTTCTGCTCATAGGCATAGCCCAGGTAAAAGTGGCAGCCGAACACGTCGGGATTCGCAGCCAGCACGGCCTCGAAGGCCGTGATCGCCGCGTCCCAATTCTTTTGCTCTAGGGCCTGAAGGCCCGCCGCCCACTCTTCGGCGCCGCGCTGGGCCTGCTGGGCCGCGGCTCCGCCAGCGAGCAACAAGATGGTAATCGTCAATGCTAGCCACTTGTTCATCAACCTTCTCCTTGTATTAATTTTCTGGGGTCGCCTCGGTCGGGATACAGAAGACCCTGGCAGGGGAGCCTACCACAAGGGTTTGGCGACGGCAACCGCGGCGTTCGGTCCATTCGGTCCAGCTGGCGAGGCGTGGCTCTCCGGTCGCCCGCCGGCGCAAGGGAGACGGCCTGGCCTGCCGAAGGCGAGGGCGGGTTGCTCTTTCCTCGTTGGAAGCATAGATTCTGGAAACCCCCGCCGGCATCAAGTGCGCGGCGGATTCTTGAAATGAGCATCGACTTCAGCTTGGGCACCGGAGATACGCGACCCGGAAGGCGAGTCGCCTTCGTCGCTGGTTGTCGCACGCCTTTTGCGAAAGCGGGAGGCGTGATGGCGGATCTGTCGGCTCTGGACCTGAGTCGGATGGTCATCTCGGAGTTGGTCCAGAGGAGCGAGATCGATCCCGACGAAATCGACCAGGTGGTTTTCGGGATCGTCGTGCCCGACGCGAGAGCCCCCAACCTGGCCCGAGAGGCGGTTCTCGGCGTCGGGCTCCCGGCCCGCATCGAGGCGTACACGGTTTCCCGCGCCTGTGCCTCTTCGAATCAGTCCGTGGTGGCGGCGGCGGAGTCCATCGCCTCGGGCCAGGTGGATATCGTGATCGCCGGAGGAGCGGAATCGCTCTCGAACGTGCCGGTCCTTGTCTCCCGGCCATTGACCCGTGCTTTGCTCGGCGCCCGGAAGTCCAAATCGTTGGCGGGTCGGCTGAAGGGATTTGCCAGCCTACGGTTGAAAGATCTTGCGCCGGTGGCGCCGGCCATCGCCGAGCTTTCGACCGGCCTGACCATGGGCGAGTCCGCGGAGAAGATGGCGAAGGAGAACGGGATCTCCCGCGAAGCGCAAGACGGCTTCGCCCTGCGAAGCCACCGACTGGCGGCCGCCGCCACGGACGACGGTCGGTTGAAAGAGGAGATCGTGCGTGCTTACATTCCTCCCGACTTCAGGAAGTCGCTGGCTGAGGATGACGGCATTCGGCGAGACACGAATTTGGAGGCCCTGGCTGCATTGCCTCCTGTCTTCGATCGGAAGTTCGGGAGCTTGACCGCCGGCAACTCCAGCCCACTGACCGACGGCGCCGCCGCACTCCTCATGGTCTCCGAAGACAAGGCCAAGGCCCTTGGGTATCGACCTCTCGGCTACCTTCGCTCCTACGCCTTCCGTGGGGTCGATCCGTTCGACCAGCTTCTCATCGGCCCCGCTTATACCACTCCCATGGCGCTTCAGAGAGCCGGCTTGAGCCTGGGAGACATCGACCTCATCGACTTTCACGAAGCCTTTGCCGCACAGGTTCTCTCTGTGCTTCAAGCCTTCGAGTCGGAGCGTTTCGCCCGCGAGAAGCTCGGCCGTTCGAAGCCCATTGGCAAAGTGGATTTGGAGCGTGTGAACGTCATGGGGGGCTCGATTGCCATCGGACACCCGTTCGGAGCGACCGGAGCGCGTATCACTTTGAGCATCTTGAAAGAGCTGCGGCGAAGGCGAGGCGGGTTTGGTCTGGTGAGCGTCTGCGCCGCCGGAGGGTTGGGATTCAGCATGGTCGTGGAAACGGCGTGAAGCTGTTTCCGTGAGGTGCCACGCAAGGCACTGGGAGGTTTGCCAGGGCGTGCTGTTGAGACCGAAATACCTCGCACGCGCTCGCCAGGTGGCGGGCGTTCTCATTGGACACGGATTCGAAGACGTCCTAGCGACCGTCGACTTGGGGCGGCTGGTTCCCGGGCGACGAAGGCCGCGGCGCCCGCCCCAGGAGCTCTCGCATGAGCGTGCCAAGCACCTCCGGCTCGCCCTGCAAGAGCTCGGTCCGACTTACATCAAGCTCGGCCAGCTCCTTTCGACACGCTCCGACCTCCTTCCCCTGCCCTATATCGACGAGCTCTCCCAGCTCCAGGATCGCGTGGAGTCGTGCGAGTTCGCCCGGGTCAAGGAGGTATTGGAATCGGAGCTCGGCCAGCCGCTCGCCGAGGTCTTCGAGGAGATTGAGGAGACACCGGTCGCGTCCGCGTCGCTCGCTCAAGTTCATCGGGCCAGACTTCGACCCGACCTTTGGGTGGAAGGGCCTCCCCTGGTGGCGGTCAAGGTGCTCAAACCGGGGCTGGAGGCCAATGTGGAGACCGATCTCGCCATTCTCAAGGAAGTCGCCCGCATGGTCAGCCGATCCAGCTACGGAGAGCGCTATGACTTCCCGGGTCTGGCGGCGCAGCTAGAAAGAACCCTCACCGCCGAAATGGATCTCAGGAACGAGGCACGAAACGCCGAGCGGCTCCGAGCTTCGCTCAAGGAGTTCACCCACCTTCGAGTTCCGCAACACATGGTGGCGCTCAGCCGGCGGAAGGTCTTGATCTCCGAGTACGTTCGAGGGTCGCGACTGTCGGAAGCGGATGGGCGGAGGAGGCCAGAGCTGGCGGACGAGCTGTGGAGGGGTTATCTCAAGCAGATATTGGTGGACGGAGCCTTTCATTGCGATCCTCATCCCGGCAACGTCCTGCTCGACGAGCAGGGGCGCGTCGCTTTACTGGACTATGGGATGGTGGCATTCCTGTCACGAGAGACCCAGCTCCGATTGATGGCTCTGCTCCTGGCATTGGCGGAACGAGACGGCGACCGCGTGGCAGAGGCCTGCGCGGAGATGGGCATCCCGGGGCCGCTGTTTCGGGAGCGGCGGTTCAAGGGCGATGTCGGCGCGCTGGCGGCTCGGTACTCCGGGGTCAGCATGGGGGAGTTGCCCCTGGGAAAGGTAGTGCAGGCGTTGGTCTTGATCTCCTTTCGCCACGACATACAGATACCGTCCGAAATGATGCTGCTAGGGAAGACCCTCCTCCATTTGGAGCCCATCTGTCGCCAACTGGATCCGGAAATGGATCCGGTGGCCACCATGCGCGAGATGGCCGTTTCCCTGCTAGGACAACAGATTTCTCGGGACCTCAACGCCCCCCGGTTGCTAGCGGTGGGACTCGAGCTCCGTTCTCTACTCAGCGAGGTACCGGCGAACCTGCGTCGGGTACTGGGAAGAGCCTCCAGTAACGAGCTTCGTTTGGGAGTGCAGATCGACAAAACGGAAGAGATGCAGGCGGCGATTCAGAAGGTAGCCAGTCGCATCACCCTCGGCCTCATTACCGCTGCGCTGATCGTCGGCTCGGCTCTTCTGCTGAACGTGGAGGCGGGGATGCAGCTCTGGGGCTACCCGGTGTTCGCCATGGTGGGCTTCATTCTTGCCGCCGGCCTCGGCTTGTACCTGGTGGGCAAGATCATCCTGGTGGACAAGTATTGAGCATGAAAAAAGGAGGCCCATCCGGGCCTCCCTGAGACGCCTGTTAAGCTGTCAAGCCTGCTAGGCCTGTTAAGTAAGACAACTTCCCTTAGCGCATCCCCGCAGTAGGGGCAGCGTCCGCCACCTCCCGATAGGTCGTCTCCGTCGTCTTACCCTGCATGCCGAGGAGCTTCCCGTCGCGTTCGCTGTCACGATGCATGGGCTCCAGTCTGACGTCGATACCACGCTCGAACTTGTTTTGCAGGCGTTCGTAGACGTCCCCGACTTTCATGACGTAGTCCCGCGTCTCCGTCGCCGCCTGACTGCTACCGGCGCGAAGGTATCCGGCATTGAGCGGTCCGCCGTTGTACTCGGCGAGTACCATCCGCTCATCGTTGTACGCCGTGAAAAGGATGTCCAGGTACAACGCGGCCATCTCGGTGTTCTTCTCTGGGTCGTACAACATCTCGTCCGAATACTCCCAGTTCAGTGTTCGGGCCAGGAGCCGCCCGGTGGAGGGCCATATCTGATAAAGACCCTTGGCATTGGCGTGGCTGGTCGCCGTAGGGTTGTAGCCGCTTTCGACGATTCCCACCGCGAGAAAGATGAGTGGATCGACCGATGGATACTTGTCCGATGCGTGGAGTATGAGCCGAGAGTACTCGTAGGCCTGGTTGAGGCTGACTCTCGGATTGGCCTTCATGATTTCGTCCCGTATCCCGATCAAGAGTTGCTGCCGCCGGGAGTCGAAGCTGATGCCCGCATCGAGGCTCTGAAGTTTCTCCTCGACCCGGTGCACGCTGACACCCAGCTCCCGATTGAGCTCTCCAACGCGGTGGAAAGCGTAGAACGCAATGCCGATGGTGATCAACAAGAGAAACGACATACACAGCAGAGCGATTGTCTGCCAAGTGGGAGCTCGACGAAGCGATATAGGTGTGGCAGTTTTGCTGGGGCGAACACCCGAGGGCACCTGCTCGAGCGACAGCTCCTCCGACAAGTCGATGACGTGCATTAGATCCTTTCTGGTCTTTGCCATCAAGAAGCCTCCGTCAACGGAGTTAGACGACCCTCAAAGAGCGATTCCCCTAAACGACTGGGACCGACGCGTCGATATCGCTCCTTGGAGCTCGTGGTGGTTGCACCCGCTGCCGTTCGCTTCCCCCACCAGGCTCTGCCGGAGGGCGCGCCATGCGAACAGCCGCTGAAACCCCTCTGGGTGCTGTACAGCGGGAGACGATAAGAGTCTAAAGAATCCAACCGTTAATGAGTTCACAGGGCTTCCTTGATTGAGATCAAAGTATCGAGAACCAGACTGCTCTCACGTGCATGCTCCAATCCAGGGCAGCTGAAACCCGAGGGCCCACACCACATCCTGGGCCCTGAGCTATCGAACCCCCCTATATGTAGGCGATGACGCGGGATTATAGCATCACGCCAGGCCCCAGTCTACGAGAAAGCTGTCGGACATCCAAAACGTTGTGGCTGCATTTTCGGTGTGGGGATTCTCCAACAACCCCTTATCGATGATTGACTAGTCAGTTAGTAAATCACTAAAACCAAATGGTTTAGACTTGATAGCTAGATTTGACTCGAGGCCACCCTGAATACTCCCCATGCGCCCATTCCTATCAGAGAGACGATAAAAACCACGGCAAGCACCCTGCCGAGGCGTCCTTTGGTGGACAGCCAGGCTGCGGTAAGCCCCAAACCCACACTGATCGGGGCCATGACGAAGTAGTGGTGTTTGAGCAGGAAGTTGAAGAACAAGTCGAACCCACTGAAGAGGATGAGAATACTGGCCCAGAGGAGTAGGAGCGTCCGGGCCGGAGAACGCTGCGGCAATCCGAGGCCAGCCACGCCCACCAGGGGGAGCGCCGGCGTTCCATAGGTAAACGTCAGCTTACGGGGAGCACCGACCACACGACTCCACAGGGTCGGCCCCTCTGCCTGGGAGCCCGCAGTTGCCAGGATCCGGGGCAGAGACTCGTTCCAGAAGGGTAGCGTCCAGTGAATGTAGTAAAGAAGGAAAGCGGCCCCCGCCGCAGCGAGCGTGGCGGTTGCCAAGGCTCGGGCTGGACGGGGAGCGCCGCGGTAGAGAAGCGGGGTGGCGAGAGCGAGAACGAGAGTGGTAAACAGCAGGGACGCCGTGTAGGAAAGGAAACAAAGCGTCAGCAGGACGGTTGCTGCCCACCAGGTGGATCTCTCGGGCAAGCGCTCGAATCGAAGCGCCACAAAGGTAATGGCCAATGTGGCGGCCCAGCAACCGAACAAAGTCAGGAGATGTCCAAGCTCCAGCAGTTGGAAAGTCGGGGGTAGGCTCACGGCGGCGATGGCCGCCGCTGCTCCGGCGCGTGCGCTCCCTAGGCGGGTGGCGAGAATGGCTGCTGCCATGGCGATGGATGCCAGCATGGAAGCCAGCACCGTCTTCTCCAGGGCGTAGAACCACTCGTGAGGAAAGGCCGCCAGCGGGGCGATCGCCGTGTGGTAGAGGCAGGAGTGAGGGATCACGAGATTGCCCCACTGCTTCTGAATGCTCAACATGTTTTCCGGAGAAGGTAGGTAGTAGGTCAGGAATCGGCCTTGCCAAATCTCCTCGGCGATCGAGGAGTGGTAAGAAAAATGACCCCCCTGGTAGAGGGGGAAGAGCGTGGCTGCCGACCAAGCGACGAAGCCAGCGGAGACTGCCGCGATGGCGGCGGGATGGAGGACCGGTATCCATCCGTACCGGGCGAGGACACGGATGGCACCCGCCGCCAGAGACGCCACTCCCAGCCCGGCGGCGGTGGCGCCGAGAAAAACGGGAAAGAACGGGATGGTGAGGACGGGCGCCAGGATCAAGGCGACGAGCTCGGCGAGCAGAAAAATGCCGGCCAGCCCCGCGCAGGCTCCGAGACTCAGCCCACTGGCGCCGCAGGCCGCCAGGAAGAGCAGGCTCGCTCCTACCACCGAGGAGACCGTTCTCAAGGAGGGGAAGCTTCTCCCGCGGTCGATTCGGATGCGGTCTATGCGCAAGGCCAGCGGGTCGGACGCGGAAGGCAGCTCGATCTCGAGTCCAGACCGCCAACCCCAGGGGGCAAAGGCACCGAACGAATGCTCACTCCAGGAGGAGTCGACCGGAATCACCAGCTCCGCCTTGCCGACGCGGGCAAGTACCAGGGATTGGGCCGGACCGGCGAGTTGGGCGGTCATGGCGATCGTCCACTGGCCGCCCCCGAAATCGCGCAGGTCGATGACGGCGCCGGGAAGCGCCTGACGAAACCTCACTCCCTGTGCTTGATCGAAGCCAGCGAACTGGCGAACGAGCGTGGTCTCCTCGCCTGAGCCGAGGTCGATGGTGAGCGAAGGGCGGGCCAGATACGAAGCGGTGACGCCGAGGATCCCGGCGAGCGCCAGACCGGCCGCCTGTCTTCTGGTCAAGAGTCTCAGACCTCGCATTCCGGAACGGAAGGCCTCCAAGAGAGCCTCCACCAAGAGTCGGGATGTGTTGGGGAGGACGACCCCTGCCGCCACCGCCAGAACGAGCGCCCCCAACAGCGCCGGCGACAGGAGAGCGGCGTATGGCCTGGCAAAGGCAAAGCCAAGGGCCCAGGCGCTGGCTGCAAGCAACCCGATGTGGAAGGCTCGTCGTCGTGGCAGCCCGGCTCGCATGAAAAGACCGAACAGCAGGAGCAGACCGAGGGTCGTGGTAAGGAGCTGCCGCACGGGGGCCCAACCAGCCCGAATGATGGGACCCTCGGGAATGAGTTTCACGGCGTGAACCCGCACCCCCAAGGCGCGCCGATCCGAAGGGCCGGGGGTGAAGGTCTCCGAGCGGAAGAGAACCTCGAGATCCGAGCTCCACCATCCTCGCGTCGTGGTTTGGAGCGACAGTGTCTCGACTCCCCGAGCCGGGCGCGCTTGGACCGAGGCGTCACCGGATTGAATGACCAGCAAGGGCGGCTCCTGGCCTCTCGGCCGGAAGCCTGAGATGTCCGACTCGATGCGGAGGGCGAGCCCCGGTCCGGGGTCAGGAAAAACGACAGAGCTGCGATCCCGCGTCCAGCGGTAGCGACCCTCGGCACCATGGAAGTTACGAACGCTCAGGGCAGCGAGCAGTCCCGAGCCGGGCTCGATGACCATGGTTGTTCGGAACAGATAGCCCGAGTTCACTGCCAGAAGCGACGCTAGGGTCAGCCAGAGAAGCTCGGGCAGTTTCGTCCAGCGACTCAATGGTTCTATGACCTTGCTCAAACTCACGGGTACGGTTGCGATAGAGCAGCCTGAGCCGCAGTATGTCTCGTTACCGTGAAGGTGTCGATGCCGAAGGGACGTTTTTCGAGGGTGCGGCGACCGCGCCGTCCGGAGTCCATAGACGGAGGGGTCCGCCTGAAGGTCATTCTCTCAGGGGACGCGAAGACTAGGTTGGTTTAGTCTTATTCTTTGGACGTGCTGGAAGCACTCGCCGCAGGGCCGCTCTTGGAGCGGTTATCTTCAGGTTTGGCTGTTTTAGAAGTGCTTTCCGAGCTCTTCTCGGAGTCAGGGGCCGGTGAGGCCTGGCCTTTGCGAGCGTAATCCGTAATGTACCAGCCGGTTCCCTTGAACTGAATGGCTGGAGAAGATAAGAGCCGTTCCACTTTACCTTCGCACTTCACGCAAACCGTTAGCGGCGAATCGGCCATCTTCTGCAGCATTTCGAAGCGGTGGCCGCACGTCTGACATTCGTACTCGTATAGAGGCACAAGACAACGTAGCATGAACCGACACTTTCGTCAAATGCTTGGTCTGAAAGGCGTTATATGCCCAGCTTTGACGTGGCCCCGGGGGCTTCACCAGGCTTCGAGGAGTCGTCGGAGCAAGACGAGCTGCCCCAGGTGATACGAGTTGTGATCGGCGATCAGCAAAGCCTCGCGCAGAACAGTCTGGCCCGTCCCGCCCGGAATCGGAGCATAAAGGTCGGTAGCCGGGTCTTCGACCAGCCGTAGGAAGGCCTCGAGGTCGGACCGGAAGCCGCTGACGCTCCGATCCCACGACGTTGGCTCCGGTGGTGCCACGCCATCCGGCCAGTATCCCTTCGGGAACTTCGGCGAGACGTGACGGGGATTCCGGCTGAACTCCAGGATGTCCCATTGCGCGATCCGAAGATGCTCGAGAAGCTGCCAGGCGGAGTGGGGAACACCCGCCGGCCTCTTACCCTGGAGCTCCAAGGGCAGATCCGAGAAGGCTGTCTCGAAGTCCACGTGCGCCCGCTTTCCGGTCAGTAGCCTGACCAGATGTTTCCGCAACAGCTGATCTTGGTTCACGAGTTCTTCCCTCCTCACGTGGCGCGGGACGGCGCAGGATGTGCCGTTAGACTCCACGCTATCCAGGCGGCCAGAGCGCCTGCCAAGAGGCCTGCCGGAACGTCGACCGCATGATGGTAGCGCGTATAGACGCAGGCGAGGCTCATCCCGACGGCGAAGAAACCCAACACGAGAGCGGCACGTCGATGAGAGGCCGCCAACCCGAGGACCATCCCCCAGCTTCCGCCCACGTGCGAGCTGGGAAAGCATCCTCCCGAAACGGCTCCTCGTTCGATGATCCACTCGACGATGGGAGTGAAGAGGATTCCCTCGAACTTGGGGAGCCCTGCCATCAGCTCGGGGTTCTCCCAGGGTCCGCGGGCGGGAAGCCAGGGGT
>DATDRI010000030.1:0-2520 GCA_035291825.1 Vicinamibacteria bacterium
GGTTCGTGAGGCAATTGGAGATGGCGCTCGAGTACGATCTGCCGGTACTGGTGCATACGCCGCACCGGGACAAAAAGAAGGGCACGATACGCTCCCTGGAGCTCATCCGCGACATGCGGTTTCCCGAGGGGAAAGCACTCATCGACCACTGCAACGAGGAAACGCTGCCGCTGGTGCTCGATACCGGATGCTGGGCGGGTCACTCCATCTATCCCTTTACCAAGATGGACGAGACCCGAATGGCGGTTCTAGTGAAGCGATACGGGAGTGAGCGCATCATTATCAATAGCGCCGCCGATTGGGGCATCAGCGATCCCCTCAAGGTGCCCAAGACGGTCGCGGTGATGCGGGAGGCGCGTATTCCAGAGGAGGAGATCCAGAAGATCGTGTGGGACAATCCGGCCGCGTTCTTCTCCCAGAGCGGGAACATGGATCTGTCCGACATCGAGACGCGTCCAAGCATCAATCAGACGGCGCTATTCGACGGCAGTTCCGTGCTGCGAGGGCAAGTCCCGGTCGTCGAGCGCTGACCGAAGACGCCCAATGCGTCAGACTGTCGTCATTGACGTGGTAGGGCTTTCTCGAGAGCTATTAGGCACAAACACGCCGAACTTGACCGCCTTGGGCAAGGCGGGGAGCCTCCGCGCCTTGCGGCCCGTCACTCCCGCCGTCACTTGCACGGTCCAATCCACCTTCCTCACGGGGCTCAGCCCAGCGGGGCACGGTGCCGTCGGTAACGGATGGTACTTCCGCGACCTGGCGCAAGTCTGGCTCTGGCGGCAGTCCAACCACCTCGTCGAAGGAGAGAAAGTCTGGGAGACAGCCCGACGTCGCGATCCCGCCGTCACCTGTGCGAATCTCTTCTGGTGGTTCAACATGTACAGCAGTGCGGACTTTTCGGTGACGCCTCGCCCGCTCTATCCGGCAGACGGCCGAAAGATCCCGGACATCTACGCGGAACCACCCGCCCTGGCCGATAGGTTGAAGCGAGAGCTCGGAGAGTTTCCGTTCTTTCACTTCTGGGGACCGAAAGCAGATATTCGATCGAGCCAGTGGATCGCGGCCGCCGCGAAGAAAGTCTTCGACTGGGAATCGCCGAGTCTCAGTCTCGTGTACCTGCCCCACCTCGATTACAGCCTCCAGCGGCTCGGTCCGAACGATCCTGCCGTGAGCAAGGACGTGCAGGCCGTGGATCGGATCTGCGGTGAGCTCATCACGCACTTTCAGGATCGGGGAGCCCGGATCGTAGTCCTCTCCGAGTATGGGATGACCCCGGTCGACGCGCCCATCCACATCAACCGCGTGTTGCGGGAGGCGGGGCTCGTGCGTGTGAAGCCTGAGCTCGGCCTGGAAGCGCTCGATGCGGGAGCCAGTGAGGCCTTCGCCGTGGCCGATCATCAGATCGCCCATATCTACGTGCGGAACGAGAAAAGAATACCCGACGTGAAGACGCTGCTGGAACGGGTACCCGGGATCGAGAGAGTGCTGGATGAGGAGGGAAAGACGGAGATAGGCTTGAACCATTGCCGATCGGGAGAGCTGGTGGCGATCTCCCGTCCGGACCGGTGGTTCACCTACTACTACTGGTTCGACGACGAGCTCGCGCCCGATTTCGCCCGCACCGTCGATATCCATCGCAAACCGGGGTACGACCCCGTGGAGCTCTTCACCGATCCGGCCATCCCTTTCCTCCCTCTCAAGGTCGGGTGGATCCTGATGAAGAAGAAAGTGGGATTCCGCTACCTCATGGATGTGATTCCTCTTGATGGTTCGCTGGTGAAGGGCTCACACGGGAGACTGCCGGACCACCCCGACCAGGGCCCGGTGTTGATCTCGAGCGAAAGACTTCCGAGGCTCGGCGGGAGCGTCTCTGCCACGGCCGTCAAGGGCATCATTCTCGACCACCTTTTCGAGGACTCTCAAGTGCCGGGTACGAAACGCTGAAAGAAGAACGTCAAGCCGAAGCCCGCCAGCGCCAGGAGCACCCAAACCGAAGGTCCGGCGACGGTGGCAATCAATACCCCATCCAGAAGAGAGATACCGGCAATGAGGCTTACGACGGCGCGCGGTATATTACGTCCTGTTTTGCGAGTTACGAACGAGACGGCATAGACGACCCAGACGAGGAACGCCACGTACAGCAACGCTCCGAAATCCCACCCCGTCAGCAGGCGCGCCGAGTAGGCGAACGGTACCAACAGAAAAGCGAGCGGCCACAGATTTCTAACCTCTCTGAGGTTTTCCTGCTTGGCAACGTAAGTGAGGCCGACCAAATAGGCCATCAGGACAAAAGCCCCCGCCAACACCGGCGGCGAGAGGGCCGAGCCGATTACGGCTCCTGCGATGAAATAGATCATCCCCCGGCATGAGGCCATCACCAGGGGACTGAGCGGATCCCTCTTGTGACGGTAGTTGTAATAAATGATGAGCGCACCGAGCACGCCGCCTGCAACGATAACCGGAAGATCGATGCGGCCACGGTTCCAAATCCCGGCGAACGCCAGCAATCCCTCCCCCGCG
>DATDRI010000031.1:0-1649 GCA_035291825.1 Vicinamibacteria bacterium
GATTTGGCATCCCTACACCCAGATGAAGACGGCGGATCCGCCGGTCGCTATTGCGCGAGGGGAGGGCGCCCTGCTGTTCGATACCGAACATCACCCCTACATCGACGCCATCTCCTCGTGGTGGGTCTGCCTCCACGGGCACTCGCACCCCCACATCGTCAAGCGGATTCAGGACCAGTTGGAATCGCTCGATCACGTCATCTTCGCGGGTTTCACCCATGCTCCGGCGGTCGAGCTGGCGGAACGGCTCCTCCAACGACTCCCTGAGAACCAATCCAAGGTTTTCTTCTCGGACAACGGATCGACCGCCGTCGAGATCGGAATAAAGATGGCGATTCAGTATTGGGTGAACCGCGGAGTCGAGAAGCGGCGCATCGTTGCCCTGGAGAACGGCTACCACGGCGATACTTTCGGCGCCATGTCGGTCGGTGGGAGAGGCGCTTTCGTCGAACCCTTCGAGCCGTTTCTATTCGACGTCACTCATTTACCGGTTCCCACTCCCGGCAACGAAGAGAAGGCGCTGGCCGCGTTTCAGAGCGCCTTGCGCAGCAAGGATGTCGCCGCCTTCATATTCGAGCCACTGGTGCAGGGCGCCGGCGGCATGATCATGTACTCCTCCGAGATATTGCAGCGCTTGCTCGCTCTCTGCCGACAGCACGAGGTCATCGCCATCGCCGATGAAGTCATGACCGGCTTCGGCCGCTGCGGCCGTTTTCTGGCGGTCGACCACCAGGAAATAGCTCCGGACATCATTTGCCTGTCGAAGGGGCTCACCGGCGGTACGCTACCGATGGGTGTCACGACCTGCTCGGGCAGCATCTATGAGGCGTTCCACTCAGAAAATAGGGCGCACACTTTCTTCCATGGACACTCCTTCACGGCGAACCCCGTCGGCTGTGCGGCCGCTCTGGGAAGTCTGGATCTGCTGGAACGTGACTCCTGCTGGGAAAACGTTCGACGCATCGAGGCCCGTCACAAAGAGCAGGTCGACCTTCTCGGGAACCACCCTTTGGTCAGAGACGCACGCCACACCGGTACCATCCTGGCGATTGAAATCGACTCCGGGGGTAAGACGTCCTACTTCAGTGGGCTCCGCGACAGGCTCTATCGCTTCTTTCTCGGCAAGGGTGTGCTCCTTCGACCGCTCGGTAACGTCGTCTATGTCCTGCCTCCGTACTGTATTTCCGACGAACAGCTCGAAACCGTCTATCAGAGCATCCACGGTGCGCTCGAGGCGCTCGCCCAGCAGAGACTATGATGGCAGCAGGGGAGTCTGGTAAGCGGTAGATACGCTCCTTACGGAGGCGGTGGTGCACCAGGAGATCTTCATCAGAGGCATGGGCTCGATTTCCCCACTCGGCGCTTCCAGCGACGAGGCTTGGAAGGCCTACCAGTCGCCGGCTAGCTGTATCCGTTACCAGGAGCTCAACGGCTGTCTCACGCCGGTAGCCCCGATCTCGGAGAACGCCGGCTCACGCCTCACCGAGCTGAGGCAAGAAAAGGAGCCCTACCAGGGGCTGGATAGGAGCGTCGCCATGGCGATGTACGCCAGCCGCCAGGCCCTCGCCCAATCCGGCTGGAGCTCCCACCGCGACATCGGGATCAACATTGGCTCTTCACGCGGAGCCACCTCACTGTTCGAGACCTTC
>DATDRI010000032.1:0-2895 GCA_035291825.1 Vicinamibacteria bacterium
CTCGGCGAGACGAAACGCGGCGCGACGGATCTTGGGATTGGCGTCCCCGAGGCTATAGGAAACGACGTCCTTGACATCCCTGGTGACCAGGTCGATGACCTCCAGGATGCGGAATCTTTGCTCCACGGTGACCTCGAGCGCCAGCGCCCGTTTCAGCTCACGGGCTCCCACCGGACCTACCTCGGCCAGCATGCGCGCCGCTAGCTGACGAACCCGAACGCCTCTCTCTTCCTTGATGATCTCGATCGCCACCGGGATACCGTGTTCCCCCAAGGCTTCCAGGAACTCCGCCGCTCGCCGGCTCCGGCTCGCCGAGCCGGAGCAAAGATCTTCGTGAACGATAGAACAGGCATTAACGTCGACATCCAGACGCAACAACCCGCCGAGCACGCCTACCAGCGCGGGCTCCTGCTCCTCCATCGCTTTCCGGCGCTCCCGGATACCCTGAACGACGAGCCCGGCTAGCCGGTAGTCGCCAAGTTGGATACTTTCCATGGATATTTGATTGAGCAGGGAGACCAGCTCTCGCAGGATCTTCGGATCTCGCTCCGAGCGCAAGCACTCGAGGAGGTCGCCGAGCCCTGTCTGGGAAAAATGGTTGCGCTTCGCGAAGCTCACGTGCCCGAACGCTCGCGAGATCGCCCGAATCGTCCGTTCCCTCCCCTCGATCCGGCGTGCCGCGTACCCATCGAACATCCGCGCCAGGAGAAGCCGGATGGGTTCTGTCTGGCCCTCCTCGAGAAGTTTCCACACCAGGATTGGGAAGTCGGCCTCGAGCTGTTCGAGAGGGACTTCGGCAATCGTTCTTTCCAGGGCGCTTGAGTATTTCTTTTCTTTGGACTCGTGGTGCCCGTCGCTCGGCGGCTGCGGCTCTTCGAGAAGGGTCGGTTGCCGCCAAGCGAGCTCGTACCGGCTCTGATTGACGCTAATGTTGGAGAGATCGTGTCTTTCGAGTAGGTCATCCCATGCGCTCTCGTCTCCGCTGCGAGAGCTAACTTGTCGCAAGGCGCCGATGAACGACCGAACGTCTCCCTCGGACAGCTCGGCGCTAAAGGAGATGTTGGTGAGCTGCATCGCTTGGACGAATGCCAGGAAGGTCTGGGCGAGCTCGGAATAGTCGCGCGTATTGACCTTGGCGCCGTTGACGATCAGCGCTTGGTCGGCGCTCGCCAGGTTCAATATAGCGCGCTTATCGAGCACGCTCGCCAGAGCTTCATGAAGCTCCCTGATCGCACCTGTCACCGGGCGACTGTCAATCGGGTACAGGCGCGCGTTCTTGGCCGCCCCCAGAAACGCCCGAAGGATCGCGGGTACCGCCGCCAGCTCCTCATCTTGAAGCTCTTCCTCCGGGGCGAACTCTACCGAGGACGGTGGGTGGGTCGAAGCCTCAGGCCGTTTGGATTTCCTAACTCTACGAATGGCAGAGGACGGTTGCTGCTGGAGCTCGATGTAACTTAGGCCTTTTTCTCGGCGCAGTTTACGCCAGAATCGTCGTCCTATTTCTTCCGGTTTCAACTCTGCGAGTGTTTGCAGCAGCACGTGAAGCTCTTCCTCGGGAAGTCCACGTCGAAATCGAATCGCCTCCAGGTCCGCCCGATCCATGAGATCCATGAAGGCTTCGGAGAGCGCACGGTAGTCCGTAACGTCCAAACCCGCGCCATTGGCGCGCAGGGTGCGGTGCGTTTGCGACAGCATCACAGTAGGATTCTTGTCGAGAAGCCCCGTGAGTGTCTCCATCGCCTGCCCGCGGGAGCGGGCGATCGCGGGACTGTCCGCCGGGTACAATTTGAGGCTACGAACGGCCGACAAGAGACAGCGAAGTACTTTGGGTATGGCGCGACGGCCTCCCTCGTCCAGAGGCCGCTCCATCGCCTCGTTTATTTCAGGCAATTCGCCCGAGTACGCAATTGCCTCGTCCCTATTGAAGATCGCTTCCCCGTAGGCGTGTCGCATCTGTTCGTAGCGCCCCGCCTTTTCCTCATTCCGGGAGCGTTGGTAGTGGTAGGCCAAGACCGAGGCGGAGGAGAGCAGGTGCTGTCGCGCCAGACCTTCTTGATAGTCGCCAATATTCTCGTGGAGAGACTTTCGCTTCTCGGGCTCGATGGCTCCGTAGGTAATCTCCAGCACCCGCTTTCCCAGGAACCGCATGGTCTCGTCATTCCATTGAAATCCGTTCTTGACGAGGCCCAAAGCGGCCGCTCTGTCTACGAAGTCCAGGATAGAAATTTCCTGTCCCTGCGAGCTGCCCGCCAGGAGACTCACCGGTACATCCTCGCCGAGGGCGGAAGCTCGCGCCAGGAACTCCCGATCCGACTCGTTCAGGGTAGAGATCTTCTCCAAGACGATCTCCTCGAGCGATCGCGGCAGGTAATCGGCAGGGAGATCCTTCAGGATCCATTGACGCCCTACCATCTTGATCTTTTCGTTGGCGACGAGCTTGCGTGCGATCTCGGTCAGAAAAAGCGGATTGCCGTGGGTCAAACGCTCCAGGTCCTTGGCGAATGAATCCGAAAGGTTCAATCCAGGGAAGGTGCCGCGAAGAAACTCTGCGATCTCCTTGCGCGCCAGAGGCCTCAGCTGGATCGTTTCTATCCCGATCTCATCGTGGTAAGCGCTGTAAAAGCGACCCAGAGGAGCTCCTTCTTCTTCCGCATTGGAGGGAATCTCCATGGCGGTGCCGCACAGCAGAACCGAGAGTTTCTCCCAGCGAACGAGTAACCGGAAAAGCAGCAGGGTGGCCTCGTCCGCAGCGGAGAGATCGTCCACCAACAGAATCAGTGGGCGGTGATCGAGGACGCGTGAAATGAAGCGTACCAAAGCGGAGAAAATACCCTCGCGCCGGACGCGTTCGTCTTGTTCCGCTGGCTCGGAATCGGGACGCGGGAGCTGCGGCAG
>DATDRI010000033.1:0-11026 GCA_035291825.1 Vicinamibacteria bacterium
ACTGTACTCGCGATCGCGCAACAAGATGCACATCGACATCTTGCCGTAGGGATCGATGTGAAACGTCTGGCTGCCCGCTCCACAGGCGAAGAGGCGACTGGTGCGAAGATCCTTGCGTTGCTCGAAGTACTTTTGGTATTCCGCTGCCCGCTGCGGCACCGAAAACTCCAGATCCACCGCTTCCTGGGGAGAAAGACGGACGCTGCAGGGGGTGAGCGAGCTATCGAGATTGGGATTGATTTGCGTGTCCCACTTGAAGCGTATGCCCCGACTCTCGGCGAATTGGAACATGTCCATGAACTCGTGCTGGTTGGTCCTCATGACGACCGTCTTGAGCTTCAATGGCAGTCTGCGCTCCAGGAGGAGATCGACGCCTCGATAACACTTCTCCCGCGAGCCGGGTATGCCGGTCACTTTTTCGTAGGTCTCCTCACTGTATCCATACAAGGTAATCTCGATGTTATGAGGAGGCAGACTGGCCAGCCGGTCGGCTATCTTTTCGGTAAGCATGGTGCCGTTGGTGAAGAGATTCAGCAAGAAACCCTTCCGCATCGCGTGGTCGTAGATCTCGAAGAAGTCGGGACGAAGAAAGATCTCACCCCCGGTCAAGAGCAACCACAGCGTCCCGGCATCCGCGATTTGATCGAGTACATCCTTCACCTCTTGGGTATTGAGGATGCCGGCTGGCCACTCCCCGTCTCGATAGCAGTGAAGGCATCGGAGGTTGCAGCGTAGGTCGAGCTCCAACGAGCCGGTGATGGGGACTCGATTCAGAAGCCACTTACTGATGATCTCCTGTCCAAAGTGCTCGAGTGGAAGATCCGGGATCTGCGTGCACGCCATGCCACCGTCTCCTTTTCTCGGAGCAGAAATCGGCCCCCCCCGGTAGACGAGCAAGCTTCATGCCATGAGCCCTCGGTGGGAGGGCAAATAACTTGCTTTAATTCAGTTGGTTATAGTCTGGAGGCGGAGGCCGGTGAGGGTTCCTGTAGAGTATCCCCCACATGGCCGGTCCCGAAAAGTGGGTCGCCGCTCAATTGCCTTTTCTTTCCGCGAGGGCGGCCTTGGCGCGCTCCACCAGCTCGGCGACCCGTGGGGCGGAGGGGTCGTTGGGGGCGAGCTTCACGAACGCTTCGTACTCGCGTAGAGAATCCTCGATGCGATCGAGATTCTCATAGGTAATGGCGAGATTGAGCCTTACCATGGGCCCATTGGGATCGAGGGAAGCCGCTTTCTCTAGAGGCGCGAGCGCCTCTGGGTAGCGCTGGCCGCGGAGTAAGGCGGCGCCCAGACCGGCATGTGGTCGAGGATCGCGGGGATCGCTCATCGCCATCTCCTGGAAAACGGCGAGGGCTTCCTCGGTGCGGCTCGCCTCGCTGAGCGCCGTGCCCAACTCGAGCGAGGCCTCTCGGCTGTTGGGAGCCAGTTCCGCCGCACGTTGTAGCTCCCCGATGGCGAGATCGAGCTGGCCCTGACGACGATGGATCCTCCCCAGATCCAGCAAAGGCTCGGCATCGAAACGATTGTTCTCCACGAACCAGGCTTGGAGCTCTCCCGCTTCCTGGAACTCCTCCGAGTCGAGGAGAAGCTGGATGAGGGCCTTACGGGTCAGCTCCTCATTCGGCTTGAGGTCGATCGCCTGGCGCAGGCTGACCTTGGCTCCCTCCAGGTCGCCCACTTTCTGTTGGCAGAGACCGAGGTAGAGATATCCGGTGTGATTCGAGGGAGTTATCTCGATGAGCTCCTGGAAGAACTCCATGGCGGCTTGGAAATCGCCTGCCCGAAATGCCGCCTTCCCGTTCCGGGTTGCCTCCGAGGCTTGGTTGATAGCTTCGGAGTTTCCCGCGGTGGACGAGGGAGAGTCCGGTTCTTCAGCTGAAAAGGCGTCTATGTCCGTCAGGGTGTCGGCGGTATTCGTCTCAGATGCTCGGGAAGTGGAGGGGGAGGTCCCGCGGGCCACCCAGCGGAAGCCAACTACCAAAACCACCAGCACCCCGGTCATCGCCAAAGCCAGCTTGACCGCCGGAGGGAGCCCCGATCTCTCCTTGGCGGTCAGGCGGACCAAGGGCTCGCCACAGCGGACGCAATCCTGGTACTTGTCTCGATTCCTAGTACCGCACGCCCGGCACTGTTTCATTACTATTGGTAACAGAGTAGGCCGGTCTGTTGAAAGCAGCGTTCGGCGAGCCCGGCAATGATGTTGCGCGGGTTGACGTTCGAGCTGAAAGACTTCCGGATGAAATTCCCATCGGCGGGGGTGGCTCCCTCGGTCGCGCCCTGTAGATTCTCCGAGAGCGATCGGGCGGAAATCGACACGCTGACACCATTGACGATGTCCGCGGGCACGATGAAGGCGGTCAGGTCTGGCTGCGGATCGACCGGGTTGTCCGCCTCGTCGGCCGCCGTCGTGCCTCCCACCAGGTAAACCACCTGGAAGTCCTCGAGGTAGGCGACGGGATTCTCGGCCCCGAAGTTGACCTGACGCAAGAGCGCGTTGACGGGTGGGCCGGAGGTGGTCATGGTGGCATCGGGCACGGTGCGATATCGGACCACGGTGACTGGAGTCACGAGAACTGGCAGGAACGGGGGACTCTCAATGGTGGGCGTTCGCCCTTGATAATTCGCGGGCACGTCTCCGCCCAAAGCGGCATCGGGGGAAGTGGGCTCCAGAGTGAGCTCGATCTGGTCCGTGCCGCCGTCGAGTTGTACATCCTGCACCCAGGACATGATCCAGTAGCCATTGGTGGCTTTGTCATCATAGACGATCACCAGATCGCCGACTTCGATGTTGGTCCGGTTGGAACTCAGCTGGATTGCGGAGGACGACGGGTCTCCGGTGAACAAGCCCGGATCCACCGCCTCCGGCTCGGCATTGCTCTCGACCGCACCACCCAGGCCTCCCACGATCTCGATCACGTCAGGATTGGCTCCACCGTCTCCTACCGCCGCATCCACGGCGGGAGTGGTAAACGCCGGGAACTCGGGGGGCAGACCGGCACCTGCCTGAAGCGCGTCCCGGGTCACCATGTCGAGTGCGGCCCGCGCCGTCTGTTGCATGTCCGCTATCTCGGGCTCTCTCTGGAACGTCGACTGTCCGCGGCTCAGAAGTCCAAAGACCGCGCTCATCACGATCAGAGTAACCAGCATCGAAATCAGAACCTCGACGAGCGTGAACCCTGCCGCTGGTGACAGCCTGCGGGTTGCGCGAGCCGGTCCTTTCTCGGGATCTATCTTTCTCATCATGACCATTACCCCTTCCGCAAATCCCGGCGCTCTCCGGAATGACCTTCCTTCGCCATGTTTCGGAGACACACCTGGCGGCGAGATACACGAAGACCGTGTGGGGCTCCGGTCCCCCTCGCCCATGAATGCAATCGCAAAGCCAACGTTCGCTTCCCTCCCGGGACGGGATCCTGTGACATTCGACCTTTGTTAATCAGTAACTTATACCCAATAGTGCACCGGCACTGATCGAGGTTCCCGCTCGGAGCCGTGGCCGAATTCCCCCTCGGCGCGGGGGCTCGCTCCCCCGGCCGGTAGGAAAAAGTCGACCTACCCGACGCCCCTGCCGGTTGCGGGATCGGTCAACTGGTACTCCCGCAGCTTCGCCAGCAGAGTCTTCGAACTCACTTGGAGCGCCTCGGCGGCCCTGGACCGATCCCCACCGACTTCTATCAGAACCTGGCGTATCTTCTCCTTCTCGGCGGCGGCTGCCGCCCGGCGGCTCACCTGGGCAAGGCTGCCACTAAGGTCGAGCCCCAGGGGAGGCGGCGGAAGTTTCTGGCTCGGCCCAAAGCCTAGCAGATCCGCACTCAGCTCCCGGCCGTCGCAGAGTATCACCGCCCGTTCCAGACAATTGGCCAGCTCCCGGACGTTTCCCGGCCAACCATAGGAGAGGAGCCGCGCCATGCTCGCTTCGGGGATGCTCATCACCGACTTTCCCAACTCTCGGCAAAAGTGCTCGACATAGTGCCGGGCCAAGAGCGGAATGTCGCCGCGTCGAGCGCGCAGCGGGGGGATGGCGATGGGAAAAACCGAGATGCGAAAGTAAAGATCATCACGAAAAAGCTTCTCCTCTACTGCCTTCTGCAGGTCCCGGTTCGTGGCGGAGATGATCCGCACGTCGACCGTCAGGGTCGACGTGCCCCCCACCCGTTCGAAAGAGCGTTCTTGCAAGACGCGAAGGAGCTTGGATTGAAGTGATAGAGGCAGCTCCCCCACCTCATCCAAGAGCACGGTGCCGTGATTGGCCATCTCCAGCTTGCCGATCTTGCGTCCGCTGGCGCCGGTGAAGGCGCCCTTCTCGTGACCGAAGAGCTCGTTCTCCAGAAGGTGCTCGGGGATGGCGGCGCAATTGATGGCCAGAAAGGGACCCTCGCGCCGCGGGCTCAGGTGATGCAGAGCGCGGGCAAAGAGCTCCTTGCCGGTACCACTCTCGCCGAGAAGCAGGACCGTGGTATCGGTCGGCGCGGCGCGTTGCAGGGAGAGACTTACCTCCTGGAGCGCGGGAGCCTCCCCGATGATTTGTGGAAAGCCGTAGCGGGTGGCGTACTCCTCCTTGAGGATGAGATTCTCGATGAGTAGCCTCCGCTGGCCCACCGCCCGCTCCATCAAGACCAGAAGGTGGTCGGTGTCCACCGGCTTAGAAAGGAAATCAAAGGCCCCCTTCTTCATCGCGGCCACCGCGTCCTCGATGGTGCCGTAGGCGGTCATGACGATCACTGGGAGGTTGGTGTCCGCTTCCCGCGCCGCCTGCAGCACGTCCATGCCACTGCCCCTGGGCAGTCGGAGGTCGGTGAGCACCACCGAGACGCGGGAAGAGGCAAGACAGGCTCGCGCCTCCACCGCATCGGTTGCCTCCTCGACGGTATAGCCCTTGGCCTCGAGCGTACGGCGCAGCATCGTTCTGAGAGACGGCCGGTCTTCCACGACCAGCACGTCCGTTCCTCTCCCTGGTCGTTCTGCGGAAGGACGCGTCTGGCCACTGGAACGCGCCCGCGACGCTTGTGCCGTGGTGTTCACAAGGTGTCTCTCGATGGAGCTAACGAACCCAACCCGCCGGAACACCCGCGCGTCGGGCTTCTTGCTCGATTTGGGCGAGCTCGGCCCTGGCCGCGGCGAGCTGGCTTTCGAGCTCCTGTCGCTGCGAGAGGTTCCGCTCTCCCACCGGGTTGACATCGGTTCTCATTCCCCCACCCCAATCGCTCTCCGGGCTCTGTAACTTCGCCTCCAGATCCGCGGTCTTCTGCTTCGACGCGGTGACGCGATTCTGCCAATATTCGCGGGTCTTTGTTTCGTCGACCTCAGGCTCTTGCTCCCCGGCTTCGGCGGGACTCTCCGCCTCTCCGCCACCCTCGGCCGGTGCCGCCGCAGAGGCCGCGGGGATGGGCGTCTCTCGGCGACCCGTCTGCAGCTCTCGCTCCGAGATGACCTTGGCACTTCCCTTTACCTCGGAACGGCGCTTCTTCTCTTTCTCCGCCACCTCGGTCAGCGACTGTGCGAAAGCCGTTCCCGACAAGACGGCCATGGACAAAGCCATCACAACAATGCGCGTCTGGTCTATGCCATTCATTGGATTCCTCCCCTGTTACTTCGACCTCAGCTTCCCGAGCTTCCTCCCGCCCTTTGGGCTTGTCTCTCCGCCAGGGCCGCCTTCGCCCGTGCCAACAGTTTCTCGATCTTGGGGGCGAGGGGATCGTTCGGTGACAATCGGATGAAAGCCTCGTACTCGGAAAGCGATTCAGGAATCTTGTCCAGGTTCTCGTAGGCCTGTGCCAGCGCGAGGCGAAAAGAACCCTTCTCCGAATCGAGCCGGACCGCTTCCTGGAGCGGCTTGAGCGACTGAGAGTAGTTCCCGGCGGCGAGTTCGGTGACCCCCCAGGCGTGCTGCGCGACCGCCGAATCAGGGCTTGTCTCTGCGGCACGCCGGAAAGCGGCCACCGCTTCCTCGGTGCGGCCAGCGTTCTTCAGGTTCTCCCCCAGCTCCAGCCGGGCGTCCAGATTGTCGGGGGACTGGGCAACGACGGCTTCTATGGCGGCGATCGCTTCCTCGGTCTTTCCCTCCGCCCGCATCGTCCTCGCCAGCTCGACCTTAGCCGATACGTCGTCCGGTTGAAGAGCGATGTATTGCCGCAGCACTCCCTCGGCCGCCTCGTCTTGTCCCGTCTCCCTCAACATGGACACCAGGTAACGGCGAAAGCTCGGGTTGCCAGGGACCAGATCGAAAGCAGCCTGCATGGATCGAATGGCGGCGTCGGGCTCCTGCAGCCCGCGTTGCGCCAGCCCCAGGTACATGTGCCCGAAAGGATTGTCGGGTGCTTGCTCGACGAATTCTTGCAGGTAGCGGACTGCCGTTTCGTAGTCTCCTTCGCGAAAAGCGACAAGCCCCTCCTGGGTGGCGATCTGTGCCAGCGACGCGTCATAGGGACGCCCGGCAGGTGTGGCAGATGTGGTGACTCGCTGCGGGGGCGCGCTCCCCCCGCTCGCGGGCTCCCCCACCGGTGGGCTCGTCCTCTGCAAGAAGATGAAAGCGCCGCCGGCCGCGACCGCCAGGACAAGGAAAGGAAGGGCGAATCGTAACGACGAAGGCCGTTCCGCGAGAGCGTGCTCCAGAGGCTCCGAGCAGCGGACGCAATACTCGAAGGCGTCCTTGTTCTTGGCTCCACAGTACGTGCAGCGTATCATCGGCCTTCTCCCCGACTTGAGGCTAATTCCATTCTTCGGGCGATTTGGATGCCTCCATGCTATCTCATTGGTAGTGAGGGCCTCAAGCTCCTTCCTGGCAGGTCCATACGAATAAGGCTGCCGAGCGATTGCCCGGCAGCCTTCCAATCTTTGGACCCTCGCGCACAAGCCGCGCGCTTCTTGGGAACGGCTCTATTGCACGGTGGCGGCGGTCTGCCCAGCCTGAGCCGCGTCGGAGCCCTGGACCGCGTCGGTGTCTGAGCCTTTGGTGACGTCCGAGTAACGATCTCCGGAAGCTCCCGAGACCGGAATGCGAACTGTCATCTCCAGACGCCGCAATGACCCGGGCCGTCCGCCCTGTGCGCCGAGCCAGTTGGGCGCGGTCCCCTCGGCGGTGAGGATCACACGATCGTGGAGTACGCCTTCCGCGATGGCTCCGTCGTACCCGTAGTCTTGATCGCCGGCAAGGGGGCGACGAACCCACAGAGTCACCGTTCCCTCGATGTCGATCGTACCGTCCCCATCGATGTCGCCCCGGACGCCGGTCGTCGGATCACGGAAGTCGAACTGAATCGGATCGCCGGTAGCCGGGTCACGCAGGACGCGGCCGATGTAGATCAGAGTGTTCGCGTCCTGCTCGATGGAGTACTGGTAGTCTCGGCATCCCGCGCCGGTTGGGTCTCCGCAGTCCAAGAGATCAACCGGAGGGGCATCCATGGCGCCCGGTCCCCGCGGCGGTGGAAGTGCGTTCTTGAAATCGCCGTCTATAACGGCATAGGACGCCAGAATGTTCTTCCCATACTCCAGGCCGGCATCGGCGTTGAAAAAAGCCATCTCACCCCAGCGGTAGTTGACGCTGATGTCGGTCTCGGTGGTGGTGGTGAGCATCAAAGCGAGGCCCAGAACGGAAAGCACGAACAGGACGAGGATGGAGATCACGAAGGCCGAGCCACGCTCTTGAGCCAGCGCGCCATACCGAGCTCTCGTCTCCTTCCCTTGCGTTTCCTTAAGCATGTTTCTCTCCATCGGTTGCTCCTCTTAACCTACGTTGGCGGTCCGGAAGGTGACGAAGCGAGCGTCCCCGACACCCAGATAGATGCCCGACTCGCTGGCCGGTAGGCAACGCACCGCAATGCGCAGCATGGCGAGCGGCATCACACCCTTGGGCTCCACGATGAGCGTGATTTGCCAACGTACGACGAAGAGGGCTCCCTGGCCCGGGTCCACCGGTTGGCCGTCCGCGTCGTAGAGCTGGAAGTAGCCGGCGTCGTTCGAGTCGAGATCGCCGCCTTCAGCGAGGAGCGCGTTCATGGAGCCGATACTGGGATTGGCCGGATTGGTGTAGAAGGGCGCCGCCTTCAGAAGCTCGAGCTGCTGCTTGGCCAGGGCGGCGGATGCCGTCATCCGGCCGGCCAAAGCGTTGGCGTTGGTCGCCACCACCATCATCTGCGCCAGCGAGAGGAGTCCCACGGTGAGAATGACGATGGCGATCATGACCTCGATGAGCGAGAAGCCTTCTTGACTCTCTTTATTAGACTTCATGGCTAAGGTACCTCGACTTCCACGCGCCCGTTCCGACTGATGCGTATGTCCCGGACGAAACCAAAGCGCGGGTAGGTGATGGTCAACACCCAATCCAGCCCATCCTGCCTTATCAGCGCGTCTCCCGCGCCCTCCGCATTGACCGCCTCGACCGATCCGTTGGAGCGGAACAGCAATGCGTTCCACTCACCACCCGTCGGGTCGAATCCGATTTCGGGCGGCAAGTTGGCAATGATCCCGTGAGGCGGCACATCGTTGTCGCCCACGGCGGGAGCGATACCGTAGTCTCGATCGTTAGGATCGAAGACCGCGTTGGGACCCGGACCGGGATAGACGGCGTTGTATGCCAGGGTCTCGGGATCGGCGTCCAGGGCCGTGAATTGGAACTGGCCTTCTGCCGGATAGTCGAAGTTGAGGATGAGGCCGTTTCGCGAATTCCGCTTTACCGCCTGCGCCCGCGAGAGCTGCATGACCGAGGCGACCGCCTGGCCGGCGGCCGTCACCTGATAGTGCCGGATGTAGTTGAGCCCATACGGAATCGCGGTGGCAGCGAGAATGGCCCCCACCGCCATCACCGTCAGGAGCTCAACGAGTGAGAACCCCGTGGAAGCATTCTTTCTCAAGGTCACCACATCCTCCCTTTGCGAGAAGGCTTGGGGCATGCAGAACAAACCGAGAAGAACCGCTGCAAGACTCGGGCCATGCAAACCAAGACCGGCATACCTTCCTAAGTGCTTAAAATTGAGCGAGTTATCTGAAGCAGTCCACATCCTGACCGGACCGCATCGTTACGTTTGGTAACAACAAGGAAACTTTGGCACTTCCGATACCAATTTCTGCGATGCCGCCCTGTTGGGGAGATCGCAATCGAATCCACCTTTCCGGTCTCTCTGTAAACCAGGTACGGCGCCGCGACGCGATGCCCGTTTTTTCTCAGCATCGTCTTCAGCATCGTTCTTCCTCTCTTGGCCTCGAGATCACACTCACCGCACGGAGGCGAGTACTCCTCCGCGGCCATGGATTCCATGGTACCCGAGTTTGGTTGGGATGGGTTACGGGATTGTGCCTGGCAGTAGTGCAAATGCCGAGCCAATCCCTGGAAGATCGGCGATGCCGGGTCTCAATCGCGTGAAAAAGAAGCGCTTTCCGTGAAGGACCGCCCTTTTCGTTACGCGGCGGTGCTCGCTTGACTGTCACCGTTGGTAACAAATGGGAACAGGTCCAGGATGATCCAGAGGTTGTGCCGGACCTGTGTTTGGAGAACGTCCAGCGGATCCTGGCCGCGCACCCCGATGCAATCTGCGGTGACGCGTTCTGGACCCAGGTAAGCGCCTACCCACAGGCCAAGAGAGCCAGCGCGGTCTTCTTCGATAGGGCAGTCTTGACACGGTCCTCCCCGCATGGGATCATGACGAAAATCCAATTGGAGCTTTGCATCAAGAAGCGGTTCATCACTCGGGGCAGAACCCTCCCGCCGTTAGTATGAAAATCGTACTCAGGAACAGCCCGGCAGATTCGAGTGTGAGGTCATGAGCTGGCCAGGATGGGCTTCATTCGTTGCGTTGCTACCACTAGCCCTCACCTCGTTTCAGCTCGGCTCCCTATTCTTCTTGCCGGTGCTGGTCTGCGGGATCGCTCTGGCGTTGGTCCTCGTTGCCCGCAGCAAGGGTTGGTCACACCGGCTCCTGGCTCTCGACCTAGTCGCTCTGCTGGGTGCCGGCTCGGTGGCCGTCTATCACACGAGCATGGGGGAGCCAACCCGTCTGAATCTCGCTCTGTTTTTGGCTCCCATTCTCGTTCTTGGTTCCATTGTGTTCGCCTGGTATCTGGAACGGGATGTCTCGCAGCGCGGGACTCAACCGAGCCATTCGCTCGGAGATCGGGGCAGCCTGATCTCCTGGCTGCTCGGCCTCCACTGGAACCGTGCGCTCGCCTTCATCGTTTTGACGCTCGCCCTCACGCTGGTGGTCTCGATATGGGCGTTCGGTCTTTCCCCCCAAGTAGCCACCTACGCCTGGCTGGTATCCAGCTTCAGCTTCTGGCCACTTCTCCTGTTGTCTCTTGCCTGTGTGTTGCCCGGACGTCTGGGAACCATCGTCACGCTCTTCTGCCTAGCCATGCTGGAAGTCGCGGTGATTTGGCACATCGCCTCGACCGAAGTGGTCATCTACCAGGACCATCCCTTGCTTTGGGAGGAGTTGTTGAGCCGAGTGCGCGATCCGGGCAGCTGGGACATCTTCCTGGAAGGTCTTTTCTCCTTTCAGGCCGCTCTGCTCACGCTGAGCCTCTTCGCGGGTCTCCCGATTCTCGCCCGTGGTTTGGGAAGGCTGCAGGGTAAAACCTCCTTCTTCGTTCTGCTTCGGGCCCTGGCCATCGTCCTGGTGAGTGGTTCCCTCTTCGTCCGACAGTCGATAGACGTGAGCCCAGCGCTCGCCGAGCGGTACCTAGAGAACTCGTCGGCGCCATGGTCCGAGGTGCATGATCGAGCCTTCCAACCACGCGCCATCGATTGGGCGGAGGCCGCCCGCGCCCGAACCCATCTCGACGCTCCCATCTGGGAGCCGGGGCCGGCCACACCCTTGGACTCCCTGGCGGGTCGCTATCGGGGACGCTCGATCGTTTTCCTACTCCTGGAGTCCCAGAGTGCGACTCATGTTGCCGAACTGGGAGAAGGTGCCTTCGCCCATGAGCCCAGCACGCCCCATCTGACGCGGCTCATGAAGGAAGGGCTCCTCTTCACGAACTACATTGCGGCAGGATTCGATACGCGGTCCGCACTGTGGACCGTGCTTACCGGTCT
>DATDRI010000034.1:0-3764 GCA_035291825.1 Vicinamibacteria bacterium
GCGAGGGGGATGGTGGCGCCGGTGGTATTCCCGTACTTGTCGATGTTCTTGATGACCTTCTCCGGGGGTAAGCCCAGTCGCTCCGCGGCGGCGTCCAGGATGCGGGCGTTGGCCTGGTGAGCCACCAGGAGGGAGATATCGGAAGCGGTCAGTTTGTGACGTTCGAGCAAAGTCGCCGAGGCTTCGCAGGTTTTCCGAACGGCGTACTTGAAAACCTGGCGGCCGTCCTGGTGCACGTAGTGCATCTTTTTGGCGACGGTCTCGGCGGACGCAGGGTTCAGACTTCCCCCTCCCGGCATGTACAGGAAAAAACCACCGCTACCCTGGACGTGGTGATTGAAATCCATCAGCCCTCCCTCACCCTCCTCGGCAGGCTCGAGCAAGACCGCCCCCGCGCCGTCGCCAAAGAGCACGCAGGTTGCCCGATCCTCGTAGTCGATAATGCTGCTCATCACGTCCGCTCCGATGACGAGGACGCGCCGGTGGGTCCCGCTCGCCACGAAGTGGGCACCGGTGGTGAGTGCATAAAGGAAACCGCAACAAGCCGCGGAGAGATCGAAACCCCAGGCGCGATTCGCGCCCAGCTTGTCCTGAACGAGACAGGCGGTGGCCGGAAACAACATGTCCGGTGTCACCGTGGCTACGATAATGAGCTCCACGTCATCGGGCGCCAGTCCCCGCTGTTCGAGAGCACGGCGCGCCGCCTCGGTCGCTAGATCCGACGTGGCCACCCCGGGCTCGGCGATATGGCGCTCCCGGATGCCCGTTCTTTCCAGGATCCACTCGTTCGAGGTATCGACCATTTTCTCCAGGTCGGCATTGGTGAGCACCTTCTCCGGCACGAAGCGGCCGAGGGCGGTGATGGTGGCGCGTCGCGGCATAAGGCGCCCATCCTAAACTCCCTGGCACCCTGGGTCAACGGGTTCCTCGCCGTCGGCGTCCAGGCGAACAAAAAACAAAAATAAGGCGCTTGGAGCTCCAGCCAGGTTGAGAGTTTGGCCGCAACCGCGTATGATGCAACGATTATCGGGGTTTTCCAGGGGAGCGACACGACATGCCCCGCGTCCCCGCATCGCTAGGAAAAGCATTTTGCCGGCTGCGGCCTTTTACGATCTGGATGGTACGCTTCTCAGCACGAACTTGGTGCACGCGTTCGGCTTTTACGCCCGAAACGACCAGGGAATCCTCCGCAGCCTGCGCCGCACGGCGGCCACCATCCTAGGAATTCCCCTCTTCCTGGCCGCCGATCTCTACAGCCGAAAGGTCTTCAACGACTTGTTCTTCAAGTGGTACCGAAACCAGTCTGAGGATCGGCTTCGCTTCTTGTCCCAGGATCTCTTCGAGGAAGTGATAGAGCCCTCGATCTACCCGGGAACCCGCGAGCTGCTGGAGAAGTCCCGGAGTCTAGGTCTGCGGCAAGTAGTGGTCACCGGCGCCCTCGACATCAGCATTGAGCCCTTGCTCCGCCATTTGGGAATCGAGGAATACGTGGCGAACCGTCTGGAGTTCGTCGATGGAGTCGCTACCGGGCGGCTCATCCCTCCGGTCATGGCCAGCGCCACCAAGGCATCGTGGATTCGCACCTACGCCGAACGGGAAAAGATCTCGCTGAGCGACTGTTTCTGCTACGCGGACAGCATGAGCGATCTTCCGATGCTCTCCATGGTGGGGCACCCCACCGCCACCAACCCCGACCTCAGGCTGCGGAGCACGGCGCTCCGGCACGACTGGCCCATTCTTTCTCTGAGATAAGAGAAACCGAGAGGACGTGACTCGATGAGTCCGCTTTTGCGCCGCCGGCTGGACCCGGCCACGGTCATGATCGACACCGATTCGGCGCCCCGCGTCATCCATTTTGGAGAGGATTTCCTGGAAGTAGACTTGCCGGTGGGAACTCGGGTCATCTATCCCAAGCCGCCCATCCAGGGGCTTCCCAACCCTCGCGCCGCGATCCGTTACGCTCTGAACCATCCCCTGGGGTGCGATCCATTTCATGTCCAGCTCAGTCCCGGCATGAAGGTCACCGTGGCGTTGGATGACATCAGCCTACCGCTTCCCCCGATGCTTCCGCCCGACGTGCGGCAGACGGTTCTGGAGGTAGTTCTGGAGATGCTGTCCGACCACGGAGTCGACGACATCCATCTCATCGTGGCCAACTCGCTGCACCGGAAGATGACTGAGTCCGAAATGCGGCGCATGGTGGGCAGGAAGATACACCGCGAGTTCTACCCGGACCGCTACTACTGTCACGACGCCGAAGACGCCGACGGACTGGTCACGCTCGGCAAGACCAAACACGGCGAGCTCCTCAGAATCAATCGGCGCGCCTGTGAGAGCGATCTGGTCATCTACGTCAACATCAACCTGGTTCCCATGGATGGAGGTCACAAGTCGGTTACCGTGGGTCTGTGCGACTATGAAAGCCTGCGGCCGCATCACGAGCCCCAGACCATCATCGACTCCGATGGTTACATGGATCCAGCCCGTTCCGCACTGTCCAAGAAGTGTGAGCGAATGGGCAAGCTGGTCGATGAGAACGTCAAGGTTTTCCATATCGAGACGGTGCTGAACAACCGGATGTACTTCGATCAGCTCGATTTCCTTGGGAAGAACGAGGACGATTTCACCGAGACCGATCGCTTGAAGTTTCGCGCCACCCGTTGGTCTCTTCAGAAGATGCCGCGCGCCGCCAAGCGGGCTTTCTTGCATGCCATCCCCGCCCATTACCAGATGATCGCCTGCCATGCGGGCAAGACGGTTCCGGTGCACGAACGGACGCTGGAGCGTTGCTTCGAGCAATACGCGGTGCGGGTGAAAGGACAGTGCGACATCTTGATCGTGGGTATCCCCTACATCTCTCCCTATAACGTCAATTCCATTCTGAACCCTCTGCTGGTTCAAGTCATGGGTCCGGGCTACTTCTTCAATATGTATCGGGGAAAGCCCCTCCTGCGAAAGGGCGGAGTGCTCATCTTGGCCCATCCCTGCTATGACGAGTTCGATCCCAAGTTTCACCCGAGCTATATCGAGTTCTTCAATCGGCTCTTACCCGAGACCGGCGACGCGTTCACCCTCCGGGAGAAGTACGAGGAGGAGTTCGCCAAGAACCCGAGCTACATCCAGATGTACCGGCGGGGTAACGCCTATCACGGAGCCCATCCCTTCTTCATGTGGTACTGGGGAGAGAACGGTCGCCGGCACGTGGGGAAGATCATCGTGGCGGGAGCGGAGAATCAGCACGTGCCCTCACTGCTGGGATGGGAGCGTGCGGAGTCCATCGCGGAAGCGATCTCCATGGCACGCAGCTTCACCGGGCTGTCGGCGGAGATATCGATGCTCCACGTGCCCCCCATCGTGATCCCGGAAGTGGAATAAGGAGAATAGGCGGTGTCGCAGTTGAAGCCGGGCGAGATCTTCAAGGACCGCCGCATCTTTCTCTTGGGCGGCACGGGTTTTCTGGGCAAGGTCTGCCTGAGCATGCTGCTCGATCGTTTTCCCCAAGTCGGCCTCATCTACCTCATGGTTCGAGCCGGCTCGACCGCGGAGAGCGAGAGCCGTTTCTGGGAGACCATCCTCCCGTCGCCCGCGTTCGATCCGCTTCGGGAACGCTATGGCACGGGGCTCGAGGCGTTCCTTCGCGAGAAGCTCGTCATCGTGGGAGGCGATATAACGGAAGAGAATCTCGGCTACTCGGAGAAGGAGGCGGCTCGCATCGCTTCTGAAGTGGACGTTCTGGTCAATTGTTCCGGCCGGGTTACCTTCAA
>DATDRI010000035.1:0-2797 GCA_035291825.1 Vicinamibacteria bacterium
ACCGCAAGCGGTGCAGAAGGAGCTGGAGGTGGAGATGGCGCGGCTGGAGCGAAAGCAGGCGGCCTTTGCCTTTCTCCCCGCGATTGATTTCAATGCCGGTTGGGAGTCGGATCGTGTGAGCTTCACGGGAGGCGGAGGCACTAACTGGATGGTGGGGGTCAATCTGCATCTCAATCTGTTCGAGGGGCTGGCCAAGAAGGCCCGACTGGATGCTGCCGCTGCCAACCACCGCCGCAAGGAGGCGGAAAGAAAGCAGGCTCACGACCAGCTCCTTTTGGAGCTCCGGCGGGCGTACCTCGACCGGACGGCCAACCTCGAGCGAGTCCAGGTTACCGAGGGGGCCGCCCAGCAGGCGCGTGAGAGCCATCGCATCACTCAGACCCGGTATGAGGCCGGTCTCACCGATGTGACCGAGTTGCTGCGAAGCCAAAACGCCGTGCTGGAAGCCGAGGTGCGGCTGTTGACGGCCGTTTATGAACAGAGATTGGCCCAGGCGCGCTTGGAGCTAGCCGCCGGAACACTCGACGAGAATTCCAGGGCGGCCTCACCGTGAGGGGACGAGCTCTCCGTTTCGTTGCGTTGCCATGCCTGCTTTCGTTGTTCGGCCCGGTGATGGGCTGCCGTCGCTCTCCATCTCCTTCCCAGGAGGCGGCGAAGACGAGCGTGCAGATTCATCAGGTTCGCCGAGCTCCAGTGAGCCTGCTCTACCAGGCCAGTGGAACCCTCGAAGCACGCCAGACCGCCGTCTTGACCAGCAAAGTCTCCGGGTTCGTTCAGGACGTCAGAGTGCGGGCGGGTGACCGCGTCGAGAAAGGACAGCTTCTGGTCGTGCTGGAGGCCAACGAGCTGGACGCCGGGCGGCGCGGTGCCCAGGCCGCGCTAGAAGAGTCTCGTCAGGCGGGGCTGGAAGCCGAAAGCGGCTTGGCAGCAGCCAAGGCCGCGGCCCGATTGGCGACGACGACCTATGAGCGCTTTGAGGAGCTGAATGAAAAGCGGGCGGTGACCCGGCAAGAGTTCGATGAAGTCGAGGAACGGTATGCGGCGGCGCTGGCCGGGGAGAAGATGGCTGCGGCGCGTCTCGGCAGGACTCGATCGGCTCTGGAGCGAGCCGAAACGGAGGTGGAAGCGGCGGAGGCGATGTGGCGCTACACGCAGATCGCATCCCCGTTCCCCGGTCGGGTCCTCGATCGCCACGTGGACCCGGGGAATCTCGCCACTCTTGGAATTCCGTTGCTGGTGGTGGAACAGGAAGGCTCCCTGCGGGCCGAGGTCTCTGTCGACGAGTCGGAGGCGGGAAGCATCAACTTGGGGAGCTTCGCCGACCTGCAGCTGGAGGCGAGAGCGGACGCGGTTCGCGGTCGGGTGAGCGAGATCGGTCCGGCAGTCGACCCCAGCTCGCGAACCTTCCTCGTCAAAGTCGACCTCCCCGACGAACTTGAGGATTCCCGGTTGGCACCGGGAATGTTCGTGCGTGCGGAGTTTACGGTGGGACAAACCGAGCAAATGCGGATTCCCACTTCCGCTTTGATCCGCCGGGGTGAGCTGGACATGGTCTGGGTCGTCGAGGAAAGCCGCGTGCGTCTTCGTTTGGTGACTCTTGGGGCGCGTCGAGACGATCGCATCGAGGTCCTTTCCGGTTTGAGTGACGGGGAGCAGGTCGTCGTGCAACCGGATTCCATCCTGCAAGAAGACATGCTGGTGGCAGTGGCCAATGAATGAGGGGCAGCTAGGCATTGCCGGGCGGGTGGCCCAAGCCTTCATCGACTCCAAGCTGACCCCGCTGTTCCTTGCCGGCGCCATTCTGCTGGGCCTGCTCACACTGTGGCAGCTTCCTCGAGAAGAAGAACCCCAGATCGTCGTGCCGATGTTCGACGTTTTCGTCGAGATGCCCGGGGCATCGGCGGAGGAAGTGGAACAGCGGGTCACCCATCCCATGGAGCGACTGCTCAATGAGATCCCTGGGGTCGAGTACCTCTACTCGACGTCCAGCCCGGGCAGAAGCATGGTGGTCGTTCGTTTCTACGTCGGGGAGGACGAGGCGGAGGCCGCCGTTCGCCTGAACAACGAGTTGAGGGCCAACTTCGATCTCATCCCTCCCGGGGCGTCACTGCCGCTCATCAAGCCACGTTCCATAGACGACGTACCGGTTCTCGCCCTCACGCTCTGGAGCCGACGCTACGACCACTTCGTGCTGCGGCGAGTGGCAGCCGAGCTCCGGTAAGCCATCAAGCGAGTCCCCGATGTCAGCGAGGTCACGATCATTGGAGGGCAGAGAAGGCAGGTGCGGGTGCTGCTCGAGCCCACCGCTCTGGCGGCTCGCAATCTCTCGCCCCTTGGAATCGTGGAGGGATTGCAGGCGGCGAACCGCCTCCTCCCATCGGGCTCATTCGCCGATGGCAACCAGCAGTTCCTGGTGGAGACCGGTGGCTGGCTCCGGAACGAAGAGGATGTCGAAAGGGTAGTGGTGGCCACTTCCAACGGGCGCCCCGTCCTTCTTGGAGACGTGGCCGAGGTCATCGATGGTGGGGAGGAGCCGGTAGACTACGTGTTCTTTGGAACGGGAGGAGCCGGCTCCGAAGAAACGGACTGGCCGGCGGTGAGCTTGGCGGTGGCCAAACGGAAGGGCACCAACGCCGTCGAGGTGGCGCACGCGGTGCTTGCCAAGATCGATGGTCTGGCGGGGACGGTCCTGCCCGCCGATGTCGAGCTCCAGGTGACCCGAAACTACGGCGAGACCGCCAAGGAGAAGAGCAACGAGCTCTTATTCCACATGATGATTGCGGTAGTCGGTGTCTCG
>DATDRI010000036.1:0-4789 GCA_035291825.1 Vicinamibacteria bacterium
CGGGACGTCGCTGAATCAGGCAAGAGTGGTGACCTTGGGGGTAGCAACGCCCGGAGGGCTGTCTCAGTTTTCGGTTCTTCTGTCTAGCGAATGGTCGGCTGGGTTGGCAGGGCGGGCTAGTCTTCTTTCAACGCAGAGAACTTCTTGACCATCTTGACCTGGGTGCCGCAGTTGGGAGGAAAGCAGTAGACCACCTCGTCCATGAAGTTCTTCATGAAAAAGATGCCCCGGCCGTTGGCTCGCAGTAGATTCTCTTCGGCCAGTGGGTCACGAATCTTTTCCAGGTCGAAGCCCTCCCCCTCATCCTCGACGTAGATTTGGAACTCCCCTCCGTGCACCTCAAAGCGCACCACCACGCGCTTGGATGCGTCCATCTTGTTGCCGTGACGCACCGCGTTGGTGACCGATTCGCGAATCGCCACGCTCATCCAATGGGAAGAGTCCGGATCGAATCCAACCTGCGCGGAAATGGATTCGAAGACGGTCTGCACCAGGTCGACCATCTCGAAGCTGCTTTGGATGTCGATTTGAACGACTTTCCTCACCGAGCTCATCGAGAATCTTCTTCGACCTCCGGTCGGTATCTGTCGCCCAACGAACGATTGGGCAGTTACTAACACAAAGTTACCGTGGCGATCAAGATTCAAGGCGGCTCCGGGGATAGCTCGCTCCGCCTCACCCCGACATGGTAACATTTCTATGATGAAGCAAACAGCCGGGATGCGTCTGCGGGGAACGGTCGCGGTGCCCGGGGACAAGTCGATCGCCCACCGGGCCGCCTTGATCGCATCGATCGCCAAAGGCACGTCCATCATTGAGCGATTCCCCTCCGGCGCAGACTGCCACCGCACGCTGGACCTTCTCGAGGGAGTTGGCGTCCGGGTGGTGCGAGAAAGCGACCGAGTGTCGGTTTCCGGCGTTGGCTATTTTGGTTTTCGCGCCCCTTCCTCCGCTCTCTACGCCGGCAATTCCGGAACGACGATGCGCATGGGCTGCGGCTTACTCTGCCCCCAGCCCTTCGACAGCCGCCTGACCGGTGACGAGAGCCTCCAGCACCGGCCCATGCGGCGGGTCATCGAGCCTCTGGAGCAGATGGGGGCGGTCATCGAGTCGACCGCCGAGGGTCGAGCTCCGCTTGTGATTCGGGGAGGGCACCGCCTCCGAGGCATCCACTATCGCCTTCCCGTTGCCAGCGCTCAGGTGAAAACAGCCATTCTGCTCGCCGCGCTCCACGCCGATGGCGAGACTCGCGTCGAGGAGCCCCACGCCTCACGCAACCACACCGAGCTGGCTCTTCAGCGGTTCGGAGCCGACCTAAGACTTGAAAACGGCGGAGTCGGCCTCACCGGCGGCGGCGAGCTCCGACCGACGCACATGCGACTTCCGGGGGATATCTCATCGGCGGCCTTCTTCGTCGTCGGCGCGACCATTCTCCCCGGGTCCAGCCTCGTTCTTTCCGAAGTGGGACTCAACCCAACCCGGACCGCCTTTCTCGACGTTCTCCGATCCATGGGAGCTCGCGTCACCATAGAGGAAGAGCATGAATTGGAAGGGGAGATTACCGGCACCCTAAGGGTCGAGAGCGCGGAGCTCTCCGGTGTGGACGTGCCGCCGGAACGGGTGCCCGGTTTGATAGACGAGATCCCCGCCCTAGCGGTGGCGGCATCTTTCGCCCATGGCGAAACGACCATCCGGGGTGCTGCCGAACTGCGCGTCAAGGAGTCCGACCGCATCCACGCGCTGGCCAGCGGACTCCAAGCGCTAAGCGTCGAGGTGGAAGAGCTGCCCGATGGCCTGCGAGTAAAGGGAGGCAGACCGCTGCGACCGGCGAGCCTCGATAGCTTCGGCGATCACCGTATCGCCATGGCTTGGGGAGTGGCCTCGCTGGGAGTCGACGGCGGCTGTGAGATCCGTGGAAAAGACGCGGCGGACGTTTCCTACCCGGGCTTTTGGGAAACGCTCCGCCAAGCGGTCGCATGAGCAAGAATCTCATTGACGGAACCCGCTTCTTCATCGTGGGTTTCATGGGAGTCGGTAAGAGTACGGTGGGACGGCACCTGGCGGCGCGACTGGGCGTACCTTTCTACGACTTGGACCAGGAGATCGAGCGGAAAACAGGGAAGAAGATCTACGAGATCTTCGCAACCAGCGGCGAGAACTTCTTTCGTGCTCTGGAAACCGAGCTTCTTCGTAGTATCGTGAAGCGCGAGCCTGGCGTGGTCGCCACCGGAGGGGGGACCTTTTGCCGGCCAGAGAACAGGGAAATCATTCGCGCCAGTGGAGTGAGTGTGTGGCTCGACGTGCCCAAGGAGCTGGTCATGGAACGGGCTGCCCGAGAAACCCACCGGCCGCTATGGGGCAAACCGGAGGAAGTCAGGGCACTACTGGACGATCGCCTGCCCCAGTACCGCCAGGCGGACATCCGTTTCGACATGCGGGCCTGCACCCCGGAGGAAGCATCCTCACGGTTGACCGATTTACTTGAAACGTACAGCGAGAACTCATGAGATACCTCGTTCTCAGCGACATCCACTCCAACCGGGAGGCCCTCACCGCGGTACTACGGTTCGTCCGGCGAAAGCGTTTCGACCGGACCATCGTGTTGGGAGATCTGGTAGGTTACGGCGCCGACCCAAACTCGACGATCGAGATGGTCCGCTCCCTAAGACGGGCGGTCATCATACGCGGGAACCACGACAAGGTGTGTAGTGGCCTGGAATCGGGCGAGATGTTCAACCGCATCGCGCTGATCTCCGCCAAGTGGACCCAGCGGGAGCTCGTTCCGCGCCACCGTAAATGGCTTGCCGCCCTTCCCCAGGGACCCGTTCATGTCGACGACCGGTTCTCGATCTCCCATGGCACTCCCCTGGACGAGGACGCCTACATCTTTGGCGAGATCGAGGCGCTCAACATGTTCCGTTTCCTCAAATTCCCCATTTGCTTCTTCGGCCACAGTCATTTTCCCGTCGTGTTCTGCCTGGACTCGGACTCCTTGACGACCTACGTCCCCGCCAACAGAACCCTCCGCGTCCGTTTGCGGAGTGACGCCCACTACCTCATCAATCCCGGCTCGATCGGCCAGCCTCGGGACGGCGACAAACGGGCCAGCTTTGGAATCTTCGACTCTACGCGGATGACCATGACCATTCACCGAGTGGAGTATCCGTACCGGCGCACTCAGCAGAAGATCCTTGCCGCTGGCCTGCCTTCTCCATTGGCTGACCGGCTGGCACTGGGGAGGTAGGTGTGTGTTCCTTTGTAGCGCGAAGTCCAAAGGGACGAGTGAATAAGGAGTGAATCCGGTTGGGCCGAGACGATGGCAGCGACGAGTGCGGTGTGCCGCTACTCGCCGCTGCTCGCCCCTACTCGTTGACAGCCCGGTCGATGGCGCGCCGCAGGCGGTCTTCACCGCTCCCGCGACCTTCGTCGGAAGGAGTGGTTCCAAAGCGCAGGACGAACCGACCCCCGGTGGAAAGGGACAGCGTGTCGATGAGTTTCCGCGTCAGCTCTTTCCAGCTCCAACGACGCTGCTTCCCCAGGACGCGGCGTAGCGAGCGGCGAAGCTCGGGCTCCTCGGAAATGTAGGAGACCTCTCCTTCCACGGCGCGGATTCCGATCTCGAAACGGATTCTTCCCACTCTTTCGGAACCCCGGTAGATCCCGATAGCGAACTGCTGCGTGTCAACCGACTGAAGCATGTTCTCGCTCCTTCTGGGCCTTTGTATTTCCCCTCACGAAAGGCCGAACGGCTCGGCTTCCCTGCCTGAAAGCAAGTAACATGCCTAAGACACCCGATTAGCCTATCTTATACCTCTCGACGTTTCATATACTATACGTTGTGTAAACATCCTTATTCGGCGATATCCACGTCACTCAAATCATACTGTATTGTTGGAAGTCAGCGTAGGCAAATCCCTACTATGTTTTGTAGTGTTTTCCACTCTGTGGTGGGGGATATCGAGACTCGTTCTCCCGATCGATCCGAGTGAGCTCGGCCCACACGGTCTCGATAGGAGCCGTCAAGGGCAAGATCCGAACACATCGACCTCGGGGCGCCCAAGTCTCCGGGTCGGTGGGACCGAAGAGCGTCAGGGTCGGGGCTCCCGATGCCGCGGCGAGATGAGAGACGCCGGAGTCGTTGCCGAGGAATGCTCCCGCCCGAGACATCAGGGCAGCCAGCATCGATAGGTTCGGTCGCTCGATGGCGGGAGGCCACCAGCCGATCGATTGACGGAGCATCCGAATCGCTTCCCCATCGGCTTCTCCTTCCAAGACCGCCACTTGTTTGCCCGACCTTTTTGCCAGCTCCAGCAAACCGGCAAACTTCTCAGTCGGCCAGTTCTTGCTCGTGCTTCCGCTGCCAGGATGGACCGCAAGAAAGCCGGCTCTCGTGAGACCGATCCGGCGCAAGAGCTCGCGGCCGGCCCGGTGGGTGTCGGATGGCAGAAGAAGTCGCGGCGGAATCAGGCGCTCGCCGACCCCGAGAGGTGTCAGGGTGCGGAGCAGGTGGAGGCTGGCGTGCACGCCCGACCCCTGGAGAGGATAGGGATCCGCTCGCAAGCAGGCCCGGCCTGACCGCTCCAGCTTTCGGAGCAGGCCCCCGGAACGGTCGCCGATCCAGGCAATCAACAGGTCGTACGAGCGCAGGAACTCTTCGAGCCGGGGCGGGAACGGACCGGAGAACAACGAGGAGAAGATGGCGCGGTCGATGGAGTGAATCGCGTTCACCCGCACCGCATGCTGGACGAGCTGCAACGGCGTCGGATAGCCCACCAGGTCCAGTCGGGCG
>DATDRI010000037.1:0-3408 GCA_035291825.1 Vicinamibacteria bacterium
CAACCGCGAAGTGCTGGATGCCTTCGAGCGAGCCTTCGACCAGCAAGGGGGAGCCGGCGATCCACGATTTCGAATCGAGCACGCGCAGATTCTCGACGAGCTCGACATCCCTCGCTTCGCCCAACTGGGAGTCATCGCCTCCATGCAAGGCGTTCATGGGACGTCCGACATGCCCTGGGCCATCGACAGAATCGCCGAAGAGCGGGCGGCGGAAGGCGCCTACGCATGGCAGAAACTTCTGCTATCGGGGGCCAGGATCGCCAATGGAACCGACGCTCCGGTGGAGAGTATCTCCGCCCTCGAGAACTTCTACGCCTCCATCACCCGTCAGGACAAGAACGGGAAGCCGGCGGAGGGCTGGTTCCCCGATCAGAGGATGAGCCGGGAACAGGCGCTTCGCTCGTACACGCTCGATGCCGCCTATGCCGCTTTCGAGGATCAGGACAAGGGCTCCTTGGAGCTCGGGAAACTGGCGGACATAACGGTCCTGTCCAAAGACATCCTGACCATCGAGCCCCTCCAGATCCTGGACACCGAGGTGCTGTATACGGTCGTCGGCGGAGAAGTGGTTTACTCGGCGGCCGAAGACCAAGCTTCCAGCTCGAACTGACTGGCGCGGCTGTCCCGGGAGCTTCTATTCCAAGCATGGACACACCCCCTCGTCACTACCTGGCATTGGCTTTTCTCCCCGTCGTGTTGGCGGTGGTGACGCTGATCGCCCTCTATTTCTACCAACAAGGAGCGGAGGAGAGAAGGGATCGCTGGCAGAAGCCGGAAGCCATCCTCGACTCTATCGGCGTCAGTCCGGGAATGCGGGTCGCGGAGTGGCATCCGGCCGACACCTATTTCCTCGAGCGACTGGCTCGGCGCGTGGGAAGCGAAGGCCTGGTCTACGCAGTCCAGCCGACCGCTCGTGTCGTCAAGGCCATTGAAAGGAGCTTGCCGGGGGTCGCGGTCGTGCCCGAGCTACCCTCTGCACTCGACGCCCTGCTGCTTCTGCAGGTGTCGACCGCCGAGCAGGATATGGGCCCGGTGGCCAAGGAGCTACAGGAAGCGGGCCGGCGTCTCCCGTCCGGGGCTCGGCTAGGTTGGATCGGGATACGGAGCGAGCGGCTCGACAACGTCATCGGGCCGGAGGAGCTCACGCAAGCCGCCGCTGGCCAGAACCTACGCCTCATTCGAGAGGAAGACTTTCTGGATCGCCAGTTCTTGCTGGTGCTGGAGAAGAATTGACGGCTTCAGAGGGCGCGTTTCATCGTCGCTACCAGCCGATCGGCGCGGCGCGTCGGTTCCGGTAGTCGAAACCCTTGCGAGCAATCGAGCACGATGCGCTCCGCGGTCGGTAGGTCCATGCGATGGCCGATGCTTACGAATACCGGCCGCACACCCTCTCGGGTGCGGAGGACCGTGCCGATCACCTGGCCGGCGTCGATGAGGGCGGCCCGGGCGCCGCGCTTCGCACCGGGCGTGCCGTGCTCCCCGGTCAATCGACTCTTGGCGCATCCTATGGTGGGAAGATTGCAGAGGATCCCTACGTGGCAGGCGATGCCGAAGCGTCGCGGATGGGCGTATCCGTGCCCGTCACACATCACGCAATCCGGCGTGTTGCGGAGCTTCCGGAGTGCGGCCAGAACGGCGGGCGTTTCCCGAAAGGATAGTAGGCCCGGAACGTAAGGAAATCTAAGCGGTCGGACCGCCACCTGCTCCTCGACGACCACCGCCTCCTGGCAATCCCAGAGAACAACGCCCGCCAAGCACCGCGCACCGTCTCGAGAAAAAGCCAGGTCGACTCCCGCCACGAAACGAATCTTCCTTGCCGGGGCAATCGGCCGAACCGCGCCCGCCAGCCGCTTCTGTATTCGAATGGCCTGGAAGGGAGTCACCGACCAGCGGTGAGGGGGAGGAGCTATTCTCACGACGCGAGATCTAGAGCCCGATGCGGGAGCCCACCGAGAATAACCAGCGACTCTTTCCGGCCACCGGATGAAGCGCGTAGGCCAGGTCGAGGCGGACTCCCGGGCGGGTGGTGGAAAGCCGGTTTCTTCCCAACAGCAAACCGACTCCCAGGTCTGCCCGGAGGTCGTGGAAAGCCATCTTCGTGCCAGGCGACCAGGCATAGCCCGCGTCGGCGAACAAGCCCACCGCGAACGATACCAGCCGTGCCACTTCGTCGGCGATGAAGAAGCGTTTTTCCACGTTGAACAACAGGGACCGGTCACCGTTGAACTGGAAAACGGGGTAGCCGCGCAAGCCGTTCTGGGCGCCGAGCGAGAGTTGAGTCTCGGGGTCTAGATTGCTCCCGTAGCGAAGTTGTGCCACGGCCAGCAGCGCCCGCCGAGGAGCCATCTTGTTCACGTAGTCCAGCCGGAAGGCCGCCAGGCTATTCTCGAGACTCCCCGTCCGTTGACGAGCTTGCCAGGTAGCGGCGCCGCGAAGGAAGTGCTCGGGGCCCAACCGCACTCCAACCTGCTCGGAGAGGAAGAAGAAATAGACTTTGCCGGGCTCGCCACCGAGCGCCGGTGTGGACAGGCCGAAGAAGGCCGATGCCTGGTTACCGAGGTTGAAATCCTCGGCAACCTCGAAGCGGTTCACGTGGGTGAGCTTCAGATAGCGATGCCGGACGGAGCTTACTCCGACTCGCAGGATGCCGAAATCACGGAGCATGCCATCCACTTCATCTCTTTGCTTTTGGTAGCCGAGGTGGAGCCGAAGGGCACTGGACCGACTTCGTGTCACCGCCCGTGCCACGTCGACGGCGGCGAGGCTGGCGATGTGCCGCAGATCGGTCACCCGCTCGCCGTCGCGGTAGATGGGATCGAGCTGATCGGAACCTTGCAGCCGAAGACCAAAGGCCCATCGGGTGTCGACGGAGAAAAAGGGTTTGGAGACGTCGAACAGTCCCCGGCTTCCGTCCGACAGATCGGAGTAGCCTATGCTGGTGGCCAGGCGAGAGCCGGCCACCCGTGGATCGCGATAGGAGAAGTTGGTGCTATCGCGCTCCAATTCTTGGCGGAAAGTGAACTCCAGCTGCTTGCCTCTCCCCAGGAGGTTCCTTTCCGAGGCGCCCACTCCCCAGGTGAGCTCGTTTCCCACCTTGGCGAAGGAGATCTCGGGGACGGTGCTCCAGGCATCGAACGTCTGGACCCGCACGTCCACCGTCCCGTCTTCGCCGGGAAGTGTTTCCACGCGCGCGTCTCTTATGAAGATGAGGGCGCGAAGGTTCCGTTCGGTCTCGGCCAGGAGCTCGGGGTCGGCCGGATCGCCGGGAGCGAACAGCAGCTCCTGGCGGATGATGCTCTCGCGGGTCAGGACATGAAGCCGGTTCGCCAACTGGTAGACCCAAAATCCTTCGTCTTCTTCTACTTCGTGAAAGACTTGGCTGGAGACGATCTCGATCGATCTGATGCG
>DATDRI010000038.1:0-5399 GCA_035291825.1 Vicinamibacteria bacterium
CGGCATCAAACAGGTCGACGAGCCGGACCGAGGGAGGAGCGGTGGGCTCGGAGCACGCATCGAGGATGAAAAGCGCCAGGACGAGATGGATTCTCAGCAAGTCAGCCTCCTTAAGTATCTGTCGGTAAGAGCGGGCCAGGACACCCACTCTCGCCTGGAATTCTACAGGGTCAGGTGCGTCGCTGAAAAGGCCGGACCTGCTGCGTGCCCTTCGCCTCGCCCGGCTCCATTTCCGGAGTCCGGAGTTAGAATCCCGCGTCCCGGATCGATTCGACACTGGATTGAAAGGGGCGTGCAGGATCGATATACTCCCCAATCCGTGTACCGATAGGTTCTTGGAGATTACTTTCCGCTTTTTAAGGAGCAACGATCATGATGATGAAAGGCAGACAACGGATGTCGTCCCTCGCGTCGCGGCGGGCCGCTCCCTCGGTTCTGGTTCTGTTCGCCTTGCTGGTGGCCCTCTGTACGTCAGCCGCGGCGCAGCAGAGTGAAGAATCGATCTTTCGCCTGGTGACCTTCCAGACCACCGGCGAGCTGCGCCTGGGTGCGACGGAAGGTAACGGTCAGAAGGACATCGTCGATATCCACAACGCGATTCTGGCTTTAAAGGCCGCTAACGCCCCGGAGGTCAACAACCTGGCCTACATTCCGGCGGACATGAGGAGTCTGATCGAGGTCGGGGACTCGGCGGTGAATGCCCTCAAGACGGTCTACCGAGCGGCCCTCGCTCACAAAACGAGCGGCCACCTGGTCGATCCGGGCGGGGAGCGTCGGGTGTTCCATCCTTCCACCGCGGTGCGATTGCGCACACCGATTCCGAATCCGCAGAAGATGTTCGGGCTAGCCGGCAACTATCGGCGAGTGGGGGCACCCGCTGAGCCCGCAGCCCCGCCGCCGACCCCGACCCCGCCAGCGGAAGCGGGCCAGTCAGGCGGCGGCCTGGGACGCCAGCCCGACCAATCGCTCCCATCCCCTTTCCTGAAGTCGGTGAGTGCGTTGGCCGGCCCGGAGGACGAGATCGTGATGACCGACCTCCTGAAGGACGGTTACCCGAGTACCCACGAGTCGGAGTTCGCGTTCATCATCGGCAAGCGCGCGAAGAACGTGTCGGAGGCCGACGCGATGGATTACGTGTTCGGCTATACGGTACACAACGACGTGAGCGGGCGCACGCTTCGGACCGGCGCCAGCGGCTCCGAGGGGTCGGCCATGACCAAGGGAATGGACACCTTCGCGCCGACCGGTCCCTACATCACGCTCAAGGAAGACGTGCCCGATCCCTACAACCTCAAAATCGAGACGAGGCTCAACGGCGTGGTGTTCGACATGCCGAACGCCCATACCAGCTACATGAGGCACCGGATCCCGGCGGCCTTGTCGCTCATCTCGCACATCATGACGCTGATGCCCGGGGATATCGTCGCCACGGGAGTTCCCATGCCGACGGCACAACTGGAAGACGGTGATACGGTCGAGATTTACATCGAGCGGCTGGGCACGTTGCGCAACTACGTCGTGAAGTACGCATCCAAGTCCAGCGACTAGCGGAGTAGGGTCCCGCCTTCGTCAAGGCGGTGGTGGACAGGCTGGCGGCGGGTGGAGCGAATCCACTCGCCGCCGGACATCCTGTCCTGGCTGTCCTGGCTGTCCTGGCTCAGTTGAAGCTCAAGAGCGCCAGCGTGGAGATGTCCTTGACGAACACTCGGTTCCCGGAGATGGCGGGTTGCGCCCAGGTCGCACTGCTAGCCACTTCGTAGCGCTTGAGCACCTCGAACCCGGTGCGGCTGGCTCGGAAAACGACGAGCTCCGCATCATCCTCCAACGAGAATATCGTGTCGCCCGCCCGGACGATGGCGGCGTTCTCCGCCTGGCGTGGATCGCTCGTCCACAGGACCCGACCGGTATCGAGGTCGAGGCCGAAGTACTGACCGCTGTTCAAGTGGGAAAGCCCGTACAACACGCCATCGATGGCGACTCCGTTGGCCATGTGCAATGAGACTTCATCGGTGTGCCAAAGGTTCTCGGTCGTCCACGCGTTGCCCTGCTGCACGACGTTGAAGGCGGTAATACCGTTTCCGCGTCCCGCTTCGATCACCGTGTTTTTGTAGAGAATCGGTGTTTGAGAGGTCGTGGTGCTCTGCGTCGTGAACGGGCGGCTCCACAGGAGCTCACCCGTCGTGACCGAGACGCCGACTAGGTGCTCTTGTGTGAACGTCACGACCTGCCGCGTCCCTCCCATCTCGATCACGATCGGCGACCCGTATGCCGGGCCGTCTCCGTTCCAGCTCCATCGAATGTCGCCGGTCGCCGCCTCGAAGGCTGTCAGTGCTCCGTCGTCGTGTCCGCCGACGTGACCGATCACGAGATCGCCGTCTACCACGGGAGACATCGCCGTATGGAAACGGGGCTGCACCGGCGGCGCGGAGCGCTGCCAAAGCTGCCTACCCGTCTCGGCGTCGAAGGCGGTGATCAGGCCGCTCATTCCCAGCGTGAACAGCCGGTTGTCGGCCAATGCCGGCGTGGACTTCGGCCCAGGACCGTGGCGTGAAGTTGCCGGGTTCATTTCGAACCGGGCAGGGTAGCTCGTGCGCCAGATGACTTGGCCGGAACCGGCGTCGAGCGCCATCATGACCTCGTCTTCACCCTGCCGGGTATACATGTAGACCCGGTCGCCCACCAGGAGTGGCGTGGCGTAGCCCAGTCCCACCTCCACCTTCCAGAGCTCGGTCAACCGTGCCGGCCACGAGGTGGGATTGCGAAAAGACAGCACAGCGCCATCGCGGTTCGGTCCACGCCATTGCGGCCAATCTTGAGCCGCAGCAACTGCGGCGAGAGCCGTCAACACGGCCAGGATTGCGATCCGCTCCAACGTCTTGTGGTTCGATGTCATCGGTTACTCCTTGGTTTGGCTTCTCAAGAGGGCGCGACGACTTCCAACTGGTCGTCGAAGGACGCGAAGTTTCGGAGATTCCAGGTCAACAAAGTGGATACCTTGACCTTCAGCGCCGCCATCGCGATCATCACGTCGTAGGTTTGCCCGCCGACCAATCCGCGACGTTCTGCTTCAACGATCGCTCGCCATGTCTCTCGTCCGGTCAAATGAACAACATCGTTCTGGCCCCAGTTGGCCTCAATCACTGAGAGGGCGTCGGCAGCTCTCAAACGATGGGGTGAAGGTAGTCTGGTGAGCACGGCGTACGTTTCGGCAAGCGAGTGCGCGGCGAGAAACAGCTCCTCGCCCCCGGCGGCGCGGCGTTCCATCTCGGAACGTGTCCTCTGGTGATGGTCGTGCCATACACAGACCGCCGCCACCAGGCAGGTGGTATCGCAAAGGTACCGACTCAATCAAGATTCCTCGTCGTCTGCCGATGCGTTGCGAAGAGCGGCGATCGTTTCCTCAACCTCCGACCCGGTCAAAGTTGGCTGGCCTCGCCGAGGAACAGCCACCACGAGCTCTCCACGCCGCTCGAGCTTGACGTCGAGCGGCGCCGGCTCGATCTCTACGCGACCGGCGACGACGCGAAGCTCGACCTCGGTACCGGGCTCCAAATGGGCGGCTTCGCGAATCGCTTTGGGCACCACCAGCCGGCCCGCCTTATCCATGGTAGTTTTCATGGTATGAAGACTACCATTATTCGTGCCATATTTCAAGAGGGCTTGGGGTCGTTCCCGGTTTTCCGGAAACGCTCCCATTGCTACAGCGGGGGAGAGTTCGCGATACTATCCGAAGCGTTGGAACTTTTCCGAGGAGGATGATGCATGCCAACCCGCCTCATACCGGGGCTCCCGTGGCCACGAGCTTCCCGGCTGCGTCCGTTTTTTGCCGCTCCCGCGGCGCTCCTGTTCCTGAGCCCGGCGGTAGGAGCGCAGGAACCGCAAGGGGAAGTCGACGAGAACCTCTTTTTCGAGGACCGCGAGCAGATCCCGCTGGAATACCGCTGGGATCTCGATGCCATTTTCCCCGGTCGAGAGGCTTGGGAGGCGGCACGCAAGGAGGTCGAGGAGGCGCTGCCCGGTCTCGGTTCCTACCGCGGACGCCTCGGCGAGTCGGCGGAGGTCCTAGCAGCGGCGCTTCGAGCGAAGTTCGAGATCGAGCGGCGTTTCGAGGACGTCTTCGTCTACGCCTTTCAGCTCTTCTACGCCGATACCGAGGACGCGACCGCTAAGGAGCTTTCCGGTCTGGCGCAAGCGCTAAGCGCCAAGGTTCAGGAAGCCGCGTCGTTCATCGAGCCGGAGATTGCCCAGCTCCCCTCGGATCGCCTGACGGAGTCCTTGAAGGTCGACGGCGTCCTGCCCTACGCCCACTACGTCGACAACATCGTTCGCACCAAGGCTCACATCCGCACCGCGGAGATCGAGGAGATTTTGGCCGGCGCCTCGCTTCCCGGTGCCGCCTACCAGCAGGCCTTCACCACCTTGGAGAACTCCGATATCGAGTGGCCGGTGATACATGGTGAAGACGGCAAGGAGCAGAAGGTGGTGCCGGGGCAGTACATCCGTTTCGTGACGAGTCAGGATCGCCGCGTCCGTCGCGAGGCGTCCATGGCTCTCTTCAATGTCTACGACCAGTTCGCGAATACCTTCGCTTCCACCTTGGGCGGTAGCATCCAGCGAGACGCCTGGCTGGCTCGTACTCGGCGCTATGACTCGAGCCTGGACATGGCGCTCGACGCCACCAACGTGCCACGCACCGTGGTGGACACCCTGGTCGAGACCGTGCACGACAACATCGAGCAGATCCACAATTACGCCAAGCTCCGCAAGCGGTTGCTCGGCGTCGACGAGCTCCACATTTACGACACGTATGTCTCCCTGCTACCCGGCCTCGATCGGCGCTATACCTTCGAGGAAGGCTGGGAGCTTGCCATGGAGTTCTGGCGAGAAACCTTCGGCGAGGAGTACGCCGAAGTCGCGATGCGGGCTCGCCAGCATCGATGGGTCGACGTTTATACCAGCCAGGGTAAGCAACCGGGGGCGTTCGCCTGGGGCACCTACGACTCGCATCCTTACTTGCTTCTCAACTGGAACGGTAACCTGGACGCGGTCTCCACGCTGGTGCACGAGATGGGACACGCCATCCACAGACACCTCACCGACGAGGCACAGCCCTTTCAGTACTCGAGCTACAGCCTGTTCGTGGCCGAGGTCGCTTCGGTGGCAAGCGAGTCACTCTTTCTCGAATGGTTCTTCAAGCGCAGCCAAGACCCGGTGGAGCGCAAGCTTCTGCTGAACGAGGCCATGAACGGCATCACCGGCACGTTCGTGCGACAGATCTTCTTTCATGAATGGGAGGCGGCCGCTCACGCCATGGCGGAGCGCGGTGAGCCGCTCACCAAGGAGTCTCTGGGGAAGGTCTACCGAGATCTGTGGCAGACCTACTACGGACCCGATCTCAT
>DATDRI010000039.1:0-2933 GCA_035291825.1 Vicinamibacteria bacterium
ATGATACCGACCCTGATTCTGAGGGGCTCCATCGGCAACATCCCGGAAGACCCGAAGTTCGATCGGCGTCGGGTTGTTCACGTCTTCACGGATAGTAAGAACGACGACCCCCGCTTTGACCGTGGGGCAGGCCCCCCCCTCACCGACTCAGAAGCTCTTGCCCGTCGCCTGTCGGTACACCTGGACATGCCGGTCGTCGACGAAACGGAGGGACCGCCGGAGGAACCTTTCCACGTCCGCCTTTATCGTTCGAGCTTCAGGACGGAGCGCTTGGACATGCTCATCCACAACCTCGAAGCGCAGACGGATCTCGATATCCGGATCGAGGACCGACCCACGGAGGTTCTCTATGTAACCCAGCGAAGTGGGACTTGACGGACAGCACGACGCCGCTTGCGTTACCATCGGTAACGTTTTGGATCACGTGATCCAAGTTTTCCACAGGACCCGGCCAGAGGCCTAATTCACCAGGTACTGTACTCGCGGTTCGCGGGCGAGGACCGTAGAGTCTTTGCTCGGCGCGAGAGGGAGTGGTCGTTCGATCACTCCGAACGGCTCAAGCAGAGACTCTTGATGGGGGCTTTCCCTCTTGTCCGCCTTTATCGAAGCTCACCGACGGCGTTTCCATCTATTGCCACCGCCCGTGCTCCAGGATGAGCAGTCCGACCGCCACGGCGGCGAGAACATACATGGCAGGATGAACGTCCCGGCGCCTGCCTGCCATCAGAAACATGCCGACGTGCGCTACGAAACCCCAGAGGATCCCCTGCGTGATGGAGAAGGTCAGCGGGATGAGAACGATGGTGAGGAAAGCCGGCAAGGCCTCTTCAAAGCGAGCAAACTCGATGGTCACGACGCTCCGAAACATCAGCGCTCCGACCAGAATCAGCACCGAGGCGGTGGCGTAAGGGGGAACGGCACTGGCGAGGGGGGCAACGAAGAGGCAAGGAAGAAAACAGATGGCGGTGACGACCGACGCCAGGCCGGTTCGCCCGCCGGCGTTTATGCCGGCCGCGCTTTCAATGTACGCCGTGCCCGAGGAGGTTCCGAAAAGGCCGGCGCCCAGCGTCGCCAGGGCATCAACGATCAAGCCTTGCTTCAGGTTTCGCGGATGTCCGTCGGCGTCCAACATCTGGGTGGCCAGCGCGACGCCCATGAACGTCGAGATGGAATCGAAAAGGTCGGTGAACATGATCCCGACGATGGCTGGCAGAAGAGACAGCCTGAGCGCGCCCAGGGTGTCGAGCTGTAGGAAGACACTCCGGAAGTCCGGCGGGCTCAGCCAGCGTTCCGGCGCCGGCACCATGCCGGTGACCCAGGCGATCGCGGTGACGGCAGAGATCCCGGTCAGAAAAGCGAAAGGGCTCCTGCGGCTGAGGAGCCAGAGCGTCACGGCCATCCCGACCAGAGCGAGCGCCGTCCGCTGATCCAGCTCTCCCGGCTTGACAAAGGTCACCGGGTCGAACGCCACCAGGCCCGCGTTCTTGAGCCCGATGAAGGTCAGGAAGATACCGATCCCCGCGGCCATGGCAGTGCGCAGACTGAGTGGAATCGCCCGGGCAATCAGGGGCCGGATGGGCGTGGCGGACATCAGCAGGAAAAGAATACCGGCCCAGAAGATGATGCCGAGCGCCACCGGCCACGGCACTTTTTGACCCAGGATGATGGTGAATGTGAAATAGGCGTTGATCCCCATGCCGGGCGCGACGCCGAAGGGGAGCCGGGCGTAGAGCCCCATCAGCAGAGTCATGATGAAAGAGAGGAGCACGGTGGCGGTCAGAACGCCGCTGAACGCCATTCCGGTTCCCGGCGTGGCCAGGATGGAGGGGTTGACCACCACGATGTAAGCCATCGCCAGGAAGGTGGTCACCCCGCCGATGACCTCGGTGTGGAGCCTGGACCGGCCCTCTGCTTCCATCTCATCTCCGCTGCGACGAGCCGGGTAAACCCAGGGCCGTCTGCGCCGCCGAGCGGGCTGTGATGGTAGTGCGGCTACCCCGCGCGGTCAATCGTGTGTCGAGCCCTCGGGGACCCACCATCCCCAGCTTTCTCGCCGCAAGCTGATATAAGATAAAACCTTGTCCGAGAGAGCCATGTCCGAGCCCATGTTCCAGAAAGCCGATCCCATCGTGAATTTTCCGGAAGTGGAAAAGAGGATCGGCGAGTTCTGGGTTGAGAAAAAGATCTTCGAGAAGAGCCTCGAGCTGCGCCGGGGAGCCAAGCCCTTCGTTTTCCACGAGGGTCCGCCCACCGCCAACGGGGTTCCCCACAACGGCCACGTTCTGACGCGAGTCTGCAAGGACGTCTTCCTGCGCTATCGGACCATGCGAGGGAACTACGTGCCGCGCAAGGCGGGCTGGGACACCCACGGCCTTCCGGTTGAGGTGGAAGTAGAGAAAGAGCTCGGTATTCACGGCAAGGCGGAGATCGAGAAATACGGCGTCGAGGAGTTCATTTCACGCTGCATCGATTCGGTGTTTCGCTACACGCGCGAGTGGGAGCGGATAACCAAGAGAATCGGCTTCTGGGTCGATCTCTCCGACGCCTACGTGACCTATCACCGCAGCTATGTGGAAAGCGTTTGGTGGGCCTTGTCCGAGCTCTTCCGGAAGGATCTTCTCTATCGAGGGCACAAAGTCGTGTGGTGGTGGGCTCAAGGGGGCACCGCGCTTTCATCCGCGGAGGTGGGTCTGGGGTACAAGACCGTCGATGACCCGTCGGTCTACGTCAGATTTCCGCTGGTCGACGAACCGGACACCTCGCTTCTGATCTGGACGACCACGCCGTGGACTCTGCCGTCGAACATGTACGCCGCGGTGCGGCCCGAGGTGGACTATGTCGTCGTCGGTCACCAGGGCAGCAAGCTCATCGTGGCCGCGGCACTGCTCGAGGTTCTGGAAGGGAAGATCGGCGAGAGGCTCATCGTGGAGCGC
>DATDRI010000040.1:0-7723 GCA_035291825.1 Vicinamibacteria bacterium
GTCCTTGGCGAGCGCCCAGGGGGCGGTCTCGGTGATGAACTCGTTGGTCGCATCGATGAGATGGAAGGCAGCCGCCGCGCCGTCCTGAAGAGCGAAGACCTCCATCGACTTGCGATAGTCGCGGGCTGCCTGGGTTGCCACGTCTGCCAAACGCCCGGCCGGTCCCCGGCTGCCCGTTAGGACTCCCTCGCGATACTTTTGCGCCATGGCGGTGATACGGCTGAGCAAATTCCCGAGATTGTTCGCCAAATCCGCATTGTAGCGTGTCTCGAACCGCTCCCAGGAAAAATCGCCATCCTGCCCATAGGAGATTTCCCGTACCAGGTAAAGTCGCAGAGGGTCTGGCCCGAAGCGATCGGCGGCGTCGAGGGGGTCCACGACCGTCCCCAAAGACTTGCTCATTTTCTCGCCTTTGAAATAAACGAAACCGTGACCGAAGACTCTCTTGGGGAGAGGCAGGCCGCCACTCATCAACATCGCCGGCCAAATGATGCAGTGAAACCGTGTGATGTCTTTCCCGATGACGTGCAGATCGGCCGGCCACCATCGTCGGAACAAGGCGTCATCCTGCCCGAAGCCAACCGCCGAGATGTAATTGATGAGGGCGTCGAACCAAACATAGACCACGCTATTCGGGTCGAAGGGGACCGGGATGCCCCACTTCTGACTCTCGCGGCTGATCGAGATGTCATCCAGTCGGTCCTCGATGACCCGAAGGATCTCGTTGCGGCGGACCTCGGGCACCAGGGCCTCGGGATTCCGCTCATAGTGCTCCAGCAGGGCTTGCCGATACTTCGACAGGCGGAAGAAGTGATTCTTCTCCTTGATCCACTTGGGCTCCACGTTGTGCAGGGGGCACTTTCCGTCCACCAGATCTTTTTCCTGTTTGAAGGCTTCGCAGGAGACGCAGTACCCGCCTTCATAGACGCCCTGGTAGATGTCTCCCGCCGCCCGGATGCGGTCCAGCAAAGTCGTGACGCCGATCCGGTGTCGCTCTTCGGTGGTGCGGATAAAGTCGTCGAAGGAGATGTCGAGGCGGCGCCAGACGTTGCGGAACTCCTCCTCCATCCGGTCGCAATAGGCGAGCGGATCGAGCTTCTCCTCGAGAGCCTTCTTGTACACGTTGAGGGAATGCTCGTCGTTGCCCATGAGGAAGTGCGTGTCTTCCCCGGCCAGGCGCTGGTAGCGGGCGATGACGTCGGCGGTAATCTTCTCGTAGGCCGTCCCCAGGTGAGGGCGGCTATTCACGTAGTCGATTGCGGTGGTTAGATAGAACTTACCCAATGTGTCCTGTGGCGAAGCGAGTCCCGAAATCGTTGGAACTTCCATTTTAGCGCGAAAACAGCCTGGTTTGTCATTGGAATGACGTGAGCTTCTGGTATTCTGGGAAAATGAGAAGACTCGCCCTGGCGTTCTTCCTACTGATTCCAAGCCGGCCGGCGGCAGGCCAAGCGGGCTCACCGCTTGAGGCGACGGTCTTCATCCGAGTGATCGGCCAGGTGCGGGCCGAGTACCAAGCAACCTGGGAAGAGACGGTCGAGAGCCGTGACGTCGATCTCGGTACCGGGAGCGGCTTCGTCATATCGCCGTATGGCCACGTGCTCACCAACTATCACGTCATCAGTGACAGCGACTTTACTCGGGAAGTTGGTGGGAGGACGGTTCGGGTACGGGTCGAGGTGGAGCGAGTCGAGGTGGTCATGCCCTCCTTGCGCGACGACCAGCCGGGGACGAATCGCCGCTTCGTGGCGGCCATCGACGCCGTCGATCCGGAACTGGATCTGGCCGTCCTGTCCATCAACGGCGCCGATCTTCCCTACATCCCGTTCGGGGACTCGGACGCCATCGAGCGCGACGAGCCGGTAGGAGTCCATGGGTTTCCATTCGGCGAGGAGGTCGAGGTGGGAAGGGCGAGGCTGCCAGAGATCATTCCCCGGGTCACCAGCAGTCGGGGCACGGTGGCTGCCATGCGAGAGGATCCCGCCGGCGGTGGGCGCTACATTCAAACGAATGCCACCATGAATCCCGGCAACAGCGGGGGACCGCTGGTGGACCGGGAAGGCTATGCCCTGGGGGTGGTACGCATGAAACTGGCCGATGCGGAAGGGGTAGGATTCGCCATTCCCATCAATCTGGTCAAGGACTTCTTGGAAAGGCACGGATTGGACTCCTTGCTCTCGGCGCGAAGGCTGACTCTGGGACCGCTCCAGGTGATGGAAGGAAAAGGTCTGCGCTTGCGACTACCGAATGGCGCGGAAGACCTGTCTGGCCAGCGTCTCTTGGTCGATAGCGATGTGAGTCTGGAGGAGACGAGATTCCGTCTGGATCGGGTGGCCTCGCCCTGGAGCCTCGAGCAGCTGGGAGACGCGCTGATCTCGGGAGGAGCCTTCGAGTCCTTCCGGGCAACCGCGGAGTCGAGCCAGGAAGCTGCCGATGGAGTCCTTCGTGGCGAGGCGACCGGCCGGATCGGCAACGAAGAGACGTTATGGAAGATGGAGTACGCACTTTTCGATCTCGGAGAAGAGAAACTGGTGGCGCGCTTCCTCGGTGAGGCGGAGCAGGTTGCCTTCAACCGCGGCGTCCTCCGAAGCTCTCTCATGAGCCTGGAGGCGGAGCGTCTTCTGGTCAATCAGGTTCAGGCGCCCCCACCCGCCGACTGGGTCGAGCCGGCCATGCCTCCTGTTCCGGGTGGACCCTCACCTGGGATCGTCATGCCTTCGAACTGGCTGCTGGAGCTCGGCGCGCCTTTGCCGTGCAGCGGGGCGCCTCCCGCGGCGTCGGCGCTGGCGGCATCCCCGGTGGGCGATTTCACCGTCTCCCTGCGCGCCGCTTACTGGCCTTCTAGGACCGATGCGCCGGAGAGTGCGGCATCGGCCTGTTCGGCCGAGCGGGGTCAGCTGGGCGCCTCCTCCTACGCGTTCCGCACCGACTGGCTCGGGGTCTCGTACGCAGTGGAGGGTAGTTTCCTTCCGGCGGGCGATGGACTGCTGCAGCTCGAGTTGGTCTCGCCGTCCCACAAGCAAACCTATCTGCGGCGACTCTTTGCGGCATGGGTGGAGGAGAACGCGCAAAATTAACCTGCTCAGTGCGCTCTCACTCTTTGTTCGCGCGCTCCGTGTGTCGTCGGCCCATTTCCCGGTGGGTCGTCCTCTGCGGGTTGGCCCGGAACATCTGATTCCTTCGAAGCAGGCCGAATGCGGACGATTCGGGCCGGGCTCGCTCCGCTCGCGCAGGGTGCGGAGGGAGGTGTTCTTGAGCACCCTGCTAGTGCTCGTAGTCGAGAGTGACGACGTCCCACAGGCTGCGATAACGTCCCTCTTCCGCGTTGTCCAAGAAAGTCTGGATGTTCTGCACCAGGGACACGGTAATATGGTCACCTACCATCTGGGGATGAGGGCGGTGGAGGTTGGCGTAGGCGCGGATGAAACTACTTCGATCGTCGATGGGTAACTGCTTCACGTTGTCCACGAACTGCGACCACTTGCGTTGGCGAAACAGATAGAACTCCACGTTCGACACATAAAAGGCCGACACGGTATCCCCATTTCCTCGCAGAAATCTTCCCAGGCGCCGAAAGGCCCCGTTCCCGGAGAAGTCTCCCACCACCGGAACGATTAGATTGCTCCGCTGCATGCTCCGAACGAACTGGTAGCTCTCGTCGCGAGCCAACCAGTTCCGCTGTACTCCCTCCAGATCGGTCTCCAGCAGGAATTCTTTCAGAGTGGGGAAGAAAAACGAGCGCCAACTATCGTACTTGATATCGAGGCCCTGCCGAGTGAACTCGGAGTAGATGTGCTCGAGATCTTGGAGATCGCTAGAGGAGAGGTTGAGATCGGGCCAGCCGCGAAGGGTCAAGGTCATCTCCTGGAGGAGCTGCCGGGCGAACGCAGGATCTGGCGGGCTGTTGTCCACGATCTCCACGATCTCCACCAGGGAGATGTCCCGAGCGTGCGGTGGTCCATGAATCGGTCGTCCGGTCAGGAAGGAGAGATAGTCCAGCCGATTCTCCGCCTTCTCGGTCAACAGCTTGAAGAGCAGATGCTCCAGCATATTCTGTCTTCTGACGTCCACGATGAACGCCATTCTGGGCTGGATCTGGGCGATGTAGGTGAAGTTCTGGTTGGGTCCGACGCCAATGTAGATGCCTCCCCGGAGCCTCATGGCATCCAGTGCTTGCAGGGCGTGGAGATAAGACGTCTCGTTGGAGATGAAGTTGTTGCTCCAGAAGTAGCCCCCCTCCTCGGAAAGCCCGTTGATGAGTCGTCCGAACTCGCTGGCGCTGAGCGTGGTGGGCTGGGGCGCCCGGGCCCTCCCACATGCGGCGGGAGAAGGGGAGAGGAGAAGTGGTATCGCCAGTGCCAGAAGGAGCAGCCGATGTAGCATCACCGTCTCTCAAAACGTCTTGGACACGAACGTCATGGATTTCTCGAGGTGTCCCATCACCAGCGCCCACCCATGAGGCTCTCCCGCGTACTCCCGGAACTCATACGGGACTCGCTCTTCGGTAAGGATGTCGGCCAGCGTCTGCAGGCCGCGCCCGAGTTGGATGAGCTGGTTGTATTGATCGGCTGTGCCGTAGTCGAAGTAGATAGCCAGGCCATCGAGATCCCGAGACTTGGCGAGCACCAGGGGGTTGTTGGCATCGTAATACGCCTGGTCGAGCGGACTGCCGTAGACGGTCGAGAAGACCTCATTGAAAAAGGCAAAGCGGCGGCTGGTCCTGAGCTCGGGCGGAACGTCCAGGGGGTTCTTGCCGAGAAAGACGATGGGTGAATGGGCGGCCACCGCCGCGTAGAGGTCGGGATGTCTCATGGCGATCTTCAAGGCGCCATAACCGCCCATGGAAGTCCCCGCGATGCTGCGATTCTGTCTCCCGGAGCGCGCCCGGTGGGTGCTCTCCACATGCGCCACCAACTCCTCAACCACGAAGTCCTCGTATCGGAGACTGCCGTCGTGATAGTTGGTATAGAAGCTACGACCTCCGTTGGGGTGCACCAGGATCATCTCCGGAATCTTCTCGTCGAGCATGAGTCGTTCCACCCCGGCCGGCATGTTCCCGTACTCCGAATCCGTCCAGCTGGTGTGATCGTTGAAGATGCCGTGAAGGAAGTAAAGCACCGGGTAGCTGCCATCGCCGCCGCGGTAGGACGGTGGGAAGAAGATGGAGTATTGTCCTTTTCCACGCAGCGCCGGGCTGTCGAGCTCCAGGAACTCTACGCTCGAGCCGCCGGGCAGGACGATGGGGGAGCGGTCGATACCCCGGGAGCCGCCCCGGTTCTGCTCCGAGACCGCCGCGGCACTGGTGAGAATCCCGAGCAAGCCGGTGCTGAAAACGCACCGGCCGTAACGTTTGAGTCTCTGTCCCATCTTCGTTCCCCTCGGGGCACGCCGGTTCGGGTAGCTTACCACACGCGGTTGGCTGGTCCAGCCGTGCCTGGAGGAGCCCTGATATGGTCAATGCTCTTGTTTGACTCGCACAGCCAGTGCGCCGCAACAGAGTGCGGATTGTTGGCGATCGGCCTCGGGGAGGGAGGGCGTCCTTCGGTGGATATACTGATGAAGAAGGTAGCACCGCAATTCGAGAAGATGAAGGCTGTAAGATCGCTCTGGATTCGGCGATTCTGCTCGCCGGATCGGAGTCGCTAGAGATGCTCGGGGCGTGACAAGTCGGCGAAGTTAGAAGCGCGGGGAAGGCAGCAGGCAGACGGGCGCTGACGATTGCTTCTCCGTCTGTGCCGCGAGCTTACGCCGCGTGCGGAACGAGGTAGGGCAACCGCGGGTTTCTTCGGAAGTAAGCAACCCGAAAAGGAACGGGAGACGACTTCCCTCCGGGTCGTGCGCGGGGTGGCGAACGGAGATTCCGGCTGGTGGTTTCTCGCTCGCAGTACCGATCAGACGGCGTGTCTCCAGCAAGACCGTGATGGGGTTTCAGCTCGGCGTAGTAAGTGACGGTGGCATCGAGTCGACGCTCGAGCTCGGAGCGAAGGAACGGTGGAGCGAAAGGAAGTCCGAGTAGATCTTTGATGGTCCTCCAGAATCGCTCGATGATGGCAATCGAGCCGGTCTTACCGATGGCCCCGAAGCGTTGGCGGATGCCTCGTGAGCGAAGCCAACGACCAAGAAGCCGGGCGGTGAACTGTCGTCCTCTGTCGGAGACGAGATATCGAGGCGTGCCGTGACGTCGAATGGCTGTGCCGATAAGACATCGGATGTCCTTCGCCGAAGGCTCGCTTCGTCTTTCTGCGATTTCCAAGCCGAAGGCGAGGCCGAGGATGGTTTGTGACTTGGGTCCTCCCTTTTCGCAGATCCGGAGATACGCCAACCGAACCGCCTTAGAGGGCCGGGATTTCGAAGCGGCGCACGCGCGTCCGGGAACAGAACGCGCGGCTGATCGGGTTCCCTCACTCGAAGGCGAAAGGTTGAGTTGTATCGCGCGTGCCGAAGACTGCTAGTCCTGGCGGAAAGGTGTACGAGCAAGTCCTGATGAACGCCGGTTGGATCGTTTCTGTCTCTTCTCCCTTCGGTGGCGAATGAGATCACCGATCGTCTGTCGGTGGAAGAGAGATTGGTCGACCATCCTCGGATTCAGCCAAGGATCTTTTGCAAGAACATCCGAAGGTTCTTCCGGTCCTGCTCTGCAAGTCGACCGAGCGTGCGCAGAACTAGGGACTTCTCGACCGTAGCTAAGACCGGCTTGACGACTGATGGCTTAAGGAGCCCCGCTTTCTTCCACTCCAACACCACCATCTCCTCGAAAGACTTGGATGTTCGGGACTGGGAGGTAACGGCTATCAAGACCAGGTCGTCGCGGTGGCGATGGTAGTCGTCCGAGCTCACGACGACGGCGGGGCGTTTCTTGCTGGTGGTTTGGTCGGTAAAGGGGAACGGGATGAGTAAGACGTCGCCGAACTCATAATTGGTCATAATCGGCGTCGTTGGGATTATCCCATACCCTGCGGAAAGCGTCCTCCGAAAGCTTAGCTGCAGCCGTTGTCAGCTGAAGGTCCTCCTGTTTGTGGCGCAGGAAGTCAACGAAGTCTTCGACTTCAGCCACTTTGTCCGGCGGCAGGTCACGGATCTTCTCGAACAAGGTCGAATCCGGCATAGGATGTCTCTCCACTTTGGGATCTTCTCTCGTTCGCTTGTCCACATTCGACCATAGAAACGAGTAGTCGAGCTAGGCAGGAAGAAGACCCTACACCTCACAGTATAGGCGTAGCAAAGGGACGAAACAACCGGCCGGGCTGTGCGTCGCTTTGGCTCCCGTGTCCAAGGCCAAGGCCTTCAAGAGCGGCTGGGTGGCGAGCGGGACCGCGAGCGCCACCTACACGATCGATCTGGGTGAGGCGACCCCCCCCACTATGGACCCGCCCGGAGGCCGCTACGCCACCGAGCAGACCGTCACGCTCACCAGCGCGACTTTCAGGCGCGACCGCCTACTACACCATGGACGGCTCGGAGCCCGACGATACCGACTCCTCGGTCGCCTCGGGATCCACGGTGCTCGTCGACGAGAGCATGACCCTCAAGGCAGTGGCCTACGCGAGCGGACCTCAGTCCGGTGGCGGGGTGGACGCGAATGGACGATGGTCTATACTGAATGACCAAGCTCATGACCGCACGGACCTTCAGGTCTCGAGTCCATCTCATCGGTGTACCGCTGGATTTAGGGGCTGGCCGTCGAGGTGTGGATATGGGGCCGTCGGCCCTTCGTATAGCGGGA
>DATDRI010000041.1:0-3073 GCA_035291825.1 Vicinamibacteria bacterium
CGAAGGCAGCAGTGTACCTTTCAACCCTGGGCGCGTCGAGGTGGCCGCGACCGCATCGGCGTTCGATCCGAACTATTCCCAGTGGATCGAGACCAACATGACGGCGATTGTCCATCTAGTCGGGTCAAAGAAGTAACTTCCTCAAGAGGGATGAGGCCAGGGCGAGGCTTCATCCCTCTGTCTACCGTGTTCGAGCGCCGCGAGTTTTCACAGAGCGTTCTCCTCTACCTCGAGCTACTCTCGGAGGAATAGGCGTCCCCGTCGGACTACGTCGTGACCGCATTCATCTCGGATCGTGGCTCTGGGCCACGGGTTTCCATTCTGCAGCAGAACCCACGACGCTGCGAAACGGAGCTGGTCGTTCCATTTCTGAGCTAGAGCTCGAAGGTGTGAGTGAGCGAAGACGGACCAGAAGTTTTCCTTCGGCGAGCGGATCTGGTTGACGATGAAGAACACGTCGTCGCCGGTGCGATAGATGTAGTTGAGCCGGAAGTTGAGGCCCCATTCCTCGTCGAGAGAGCTGTATTGGAGAGTGGTGCTGGTCAGCCATTCGTTCGTGAAATTCAGATGAATGACTGCGTTCACCACGTGGGATTGGAACTCGCGGTCCGGTAGAGAGACGTCCTCGAGCTCGTACTCGAACTCGGTCAGGAACCGATCCGACCACCGTACCTCCGGGCCCAGGTTGAAGGAGATCCTTCGCCCGTCCCAGAAGTCTTCCCACCCGACTTGGAAGAACCCGGGAGATCGGGCCCTTCCTCCCCCCGGAGCTCTTGCAGCGCCTGGGAGAGGGGCTCCCGCGCTCCGACGCGGAGCGGGCGGTCACGCGATTGGTAGAGAGAGTAGTGGAAGATCTTCGCGACGGCCGGAAGACGCGCATCGAGGAAGAGTTCGCGGCGATTCGAGGCGAGCACCGCTCCGAGCGCCCGGTGCGGGATGCCGTGCCGGTGGCGAGCGAGCGCAGCGAGAAGACATAGCCCCGGCCGAGATGGCCAAGACTCTCATCACCGGCGCGACGGGTTTCCTGGGAAGCCATCTCCTCCAGATCCTCTTGGACCAGGGCGAGGGAGAGCTTCGCGTGCTGAGTACCTCCCCACACCCGGAGCTGGTGAAGAAAGGCGTCGAGCTCATGGAAGGCTCCATCACGTCGACGAACGTCGTGGGACAGGCGGTTGCCGGCGTCCAGCGCATTTATCATCTTGCCGGGAGAGTCTCCCGTAACCCCGCCGATCAGCGAAGGCTCTATGAGGTTCATGTGGAAGGCACACGGCTGCTCTGCAAGGAAGCCCAGCGAGCCGGAGTGGAGCGAATCGTCATGGCATCGACCAGCGGGACCATCGCCGTGACCGAGGACGGAAAATCCATCCCGGACGAGAGCTGGCCGACGCCGCTCGACATCATCGCCGGTTGGCCCTATTACGCCAGCAAGGTCTACCAGGAGACGGTGGCGCGACAGGAGTGCGCGGGCGGCCCCGACTTGGTGATCTTGAACCCCAGCCTCCTGCTCGGCCCGGGAGACGAGCGCTTGTCTTCGACTGAGGACATCCTGAAATTTCTGGCGCGGGAGATCCCGGTCGTGCCACCGGGTGGGTTGAACTTTGTGGACGTGCGCGACGTGGCGCCCGCCTTCGCCGAAGCGATGAAGCGCGGGGTGGCCGGAGAGCGCTATTTGCTGGGCGGTCCGAATTGGGACTTCGCGAAGCTCTTCGGAAGGCTGGAGCGGCTCACCAAGGTGGCGGCTCCGCGTCTCCATCCTCCCGGCGCGGTCATCGAATGGGGCACCCGCGCGGTGGATGCCTTATACCGGCATTGGGGCAAGGCGCCGCCGGTGGACCGCGTCAGTGTCGAGATGAGTCGCTACTTCTGGTACGTCGACTCCTCCAAGGCGGAGCGCGAGCTGGGATTCCGGGCCCGCGATCCGGGCGACACCCTCTACCAAACGGTTGCCTACCTCAAAGAGCATTTTCTGGGGAACGGCGCCTTCCGGGCCGTCCTCCACTGAACCCAGGGCCGTTCGCTCAGCGTGCGGAGGAGTTTCTCAACACCGTGCTAGAGCTGGAAGGGTCGAATTGCCAATCCGTTATCCATCTCATCTCATGCATCCATCTCACGTTACCAGGTCAACTTCACGCCGAGGCGGAGGCTAAAAGGTCCCTGATAGGCCAGAGGCTTGCCGTAGTTCGGGTTGCCGGCCGGACAATTGGGATCGGCGCCACCGCACTCGTTGGGGTCCACGGTTTCTTCGAGGGGCTCGAAGGTCCATTCCTGATCCAGTAAGCCCGCGGCTTGCCGGTTCGTCACATTGAAGACATCGGCGATGAACCTCAGATCCGCCTTGCCCGCTAAGCGTATTGGGTATTCGGCGTGCAGATCCAGGTTCAGGAAGGCTGGTGTCCGACCCTCCGAGCCGCGGTCGGTGATGAAACGCTCCCGATTCCCGTAGGTCGGATGAGCACCGAGCTTGCTGAGCGGCGTTCCGCTGAGCGCCTGGAGGAAAAAACCCGTGACCAACTTGAAGGGCCATCGGTAGGATCCGTAGGCCTTGAACTGATGCGTCCTATCGTTCGGTAGAAGCCCGTCTGCGCCCTTCAGGAGCTCTGGCAGGTCGAAGAGCGATGTGATATTCGGGTCGAGCTGTCCATTATCCTGCCGGAAGAGCCCACCGTAATTCCCCTTGTTTTGCGAGAGAACGTAGCTTGCCGAGAGCTGCCAGCGGCTCCCCGCGACCTTGTTCACGAGAAGCTCCATGGCCTTGTAGGTTCGGGTCGCCCGCGGGAAGACCACCGGCTCGGGCAGGGACTCTCCCGTGACCGGATTCGCGGTGAACGTTCCACCCGGATTGGTGACGAAGTAGGTCGCGCCGCCGTCCACCGAAATGTCCTCGATGACATCTCCGACGGTCCTATAGATTCCTCTGACGCCAAAGGACAGGCTGGGAGCAAGCTGGTAATCGAAGCCCGCGAGGTACTCGTCGGAGAACTGGGGCTTGATGCCCTCGCTGACTCCTACACCCGTCCCAACCAAAAAGGTATCGAGCAGAGTCCCCGGGTTGTTGGCGTCGGGCAGTGAGCCG
>DATDRI010000042.1:0-9970 GCA_035291825.1 Vicinamibacteria bacterium
GGGGCCACCTCCATCGCCCGCATTTCCGCGGGGCTCAAGGTCACTTGCAGCGCGTCGACGATGCTCTGGGCGATGCCCTCTTGGATGGCGAAGATGTCCTGCATCTCTCGGTCGTAGGTCTCCGACCAGAGCTGAAAACCATCCTCCACTTTGACGAGCTGAGCGCTGATACGAAGGCGATCGCCCGATTTCCGCACGCTTCCCTCCAGGACGTTCGCGACGCCCAGCTTGTCACCCACTTCCCGGACGTCCACCACCTTCCCCTTGAAGGCGAAGACCGAGGTGCGGGAAGGAACGCGGAGTCCTTCCACCTTACTGAGCGCGTGGATCAGCTCGTCGGTCAGACCGTCGGTGAAGTACTCGTTCTCGGCGTCGGCGCTCAGGTTGGCGAAGGGCAGGACGGCAACGGAGGCCTCGCTTTCCCTCGAAGCGGCGGCTGCAATTTCGGAAGTTGCCGGGCCCTGCTCTCGACGTCCCAGCCAGAAGGCCACCGCCAGAAGCACCACTGTCCCGACCGCGGCGGCTATCACGAAGGCTCGCTTCGCCCCCGGCCGCGCCGCCAGGCCGCCCGAATCTCCGAGTGCGGCCGTCTCGCCGCTCTGGGTGGTGAGGAATCGCAGGTCGGTGAGAAGGTCTTTGGCGCTCCGGTAGCGTTGACCGCGATCCTTGGAGAGCGCTTTATTAATGATGCGCTCCAACACCTCCGGAATCCCGGGTGCGAGCTCCCGCGGGGGGATCGGGGCCTTGTTCAGAATCCCGTCGATGATGATGCCGGCAGTCTTGCCTTGGAAGGGCTCGCTGCCGGTAGCCATCTCGTAGAGGACGACTCCCAGAGAGAAGATATCGGACCGCGCGTCCAGACTCTCACCGCGAATCTGCTCCGGCGACATGTACGCCACCGTACCCATGGTGGCGCCGGTGTGGGTGAGCTGCCCCACGACGGCCGCGGTGGGTCTCTCGGAATCCGCGGTATCGCTCGGTTGGCCTGCCGGTGTGAGCTTGGCCAGTCCGAAATCGAGGAGCTTGGCCTGGCCGCGGTCGGTCACGAAGATGTTGGCCGGCTTGATGTCACGGTGGAGGATGCCCGCGGAGTGAGCGGCATCGAGCGCGTCGGTGACTTGGACCGCAATCTCGACGACCCGACCGGGGTCCAAAGGCCTCTTGTCGATGAGCTCCTTGAGGGTCTGCCCCTTCATGAGCTCCATCACGATGAAGGGGCGGCCGTCGTGCTCTCCGATGTCGTAGATGGTGCAGATGTGAGGGTGGTTGAGTGCGGATGCGGCACGGGCTTCCCGCTGAAACCGGTCCAGGGCTTCCGCATCACTCCCCAGCTTGTCGGGCAGAACCTTGAGGGCCACGTGCCGCCCCAGGCGGGCGTCCTCCGCTTCGTACACGATGCCCATGCCGCCGCCGCCGAGCTTCTTCACGACGCGATAGTGGGAAATCGTCTGGCCGATCAACTCTGTTGGAATCCCTTCTGGCGGGGTCGCACCGCCGGGCGGTTATTATACGGCAGGGCCCATCGGCCCACCAGTCGGGGAATCGTCGCCGGCGGTGGTGTGCTCTGGGAGCTCCCTGGGTTCTTGACGCCGGTTTGGAACGTGTCCATCCGATTCGGCTACGGGGTCAATCTCGAACCGCTGCCCCAGGAGTCCCGAGACCGTTTTTTCCTGAGTCTGTCTCTCAGGTTCTGAGCACTTCGTGTCCGTCTCGGTTACAATGAGGGGCGCCCCAGCGAGGAGCAAAGCGGTGAGCCTGTCTCGACTCTTTTCGCGATACCGGCGTCTCCTCCGGCCCCTACTTGTGTTTGTCTTGCTTCTGAGCCTCGAACCGGCCCTCAAGGCTCAGAAGACGGAGAAGATCGAGCCTGCCAAGGGCGTGTTCCTGGTGGCGAGGCCTCCCGTCACCGGCGCGACCTTCAAAGAGACCGTGGTGCTTCTACTGGCGCATCGCAAAGAGGATGGAAGCGTGGGAGTGATTATCAACCGTCCCACCGCCACGAAGCTGTCGGAGGTGCTACCCGATCTGGAGCTCGCCTCCGAGGAGACCCACCGCCTATTCTTCGGTGGACCGGTAGCGATGAACTCCCTCATCGTCTTGTTTCGCAGCGGCAACCCACCGGAAGGAGCCCCTCACGTCATGTGGGACGTCTATTTCAGTGCCGACCGGGAGCTCCTCGAGGAGCTCTTGAGGCGGAAGAAAGGTGCCAACGAGCTGCACATCTTCATGGGGTACGCTGGTTGGGCACCCGGTCAGCTTCAATGGGAGATCGGAAGGGGCGATTGGGAGCTGGTTCGCGGCGACCGGGACACGGTCTTCGAAAAGGACCCGGAGCTCATCTGGCCCGAATTGATGGGACCGGTCAGTCGGCAGGTGGCCGACTAGCGCGGTGCAGAAAAACACGGGTGCACCGCGCGCGAGCGTAGCGAGCCCGGCCCGAGTGGGCCGACGACAGTCCGAGCGCGCGAACGAAGAGTGAGCGCGCACTAACCAGCAAGAAGGTGCTAGCCCGGCGGATTCGGGGCGGGCGTGAGCGTCAACGCCTCCCCGAGCCGGGGGAACTGTGTGCCGAAGAAGTAGAGGGCGTAGGCCTGGAAGAACACCATGGCTGGAGTATAGAGAAAAGCCATGGCGTAAAGGATGACGAGGAGAACGATTCCTCCTATGACCGAGACCACGGCGATCACCAGGGGGCTCCAAGTGATGCCGGCTGCATGTCCGAATAATCCGGCGACTATTCCCGAAAGCAAGAAAGGCACCAAAACCACCAGAGCCACCACGATGTAGAGAATCGTGAAAAAAATGGCGCTACCGAGGGCGAGCAGTGCTTTCATCACCACGAAAAGAAAGTAAGCCGACGCGTTCGCTCGCAGCATGGGTATCAATCGCCGCCAGCCTTCTATGACACCCAAGTTCTCGAGCGCCATGAGCGGCACCACCCAATCCTTGACCGCCAGGCTGACCACCAGGCTACCGACGAGAAGCGCGAGGAATGCGAAGAATAGAAGGACCCCTCCTATCACCAGCAGAACGAGATGATCTTCGGGCGCGTCGAAGACGCCTCCCAGCCAGGCGAAGCCCACCGGCAGACCGATGCCGAGCGCCAAGGCGAGAAACAGAACCACCGTAAACCCGATCCACCACAAGAAGAGGCCTCTTCCCTGTCGTTGCCAGCGGCTCCAGCCTTCAGCGATCTGGCACCGATCGTAGAGGACCGAGTCGAAGAGAATGAACCGGAACACGCTCGCCACGTAGGTCAAGAACAGGCCCAGGATCAGGACCGTGAAGGTGGCTCCGAGTATCAGGGGAAGATGGGGGACCGCGCCGAGAAGCTCCTCGCCGGTCTCGCCGCCGGTGCCTCCCGATCCCGGGAAGTTGCCACCCCCGCCGGCGAACTCCCAGGTGAGAAGCGACACCACCGAGAGGCGAAGCCATCGGTCGAGGCGGAACGGCCTGAAGAGCTGCTGGAGGGTTCGCTCGAAGGCTGGGCCGATGGTGTCTATGGCCTGAGAGGATCCTGCCATGTCTTTCGTTTCTCTATCGGTCTATCGGTCCACCGCGTGGAGCTTCCGAGCTGGAGCAGGGACAACTTGGCCGGGTGGAGCGGTTCCCGTTTCAGGCGGAAGCGGGGCGACGCCAGGCCAGAATCTTCCGAGCGCCGAAGAGGAAGAGGAGCAGGATGAGGGTGAAGGCGACGACCGGCACCACAACCGCCAGGACGGCCAGCACGAACGAGCCGGCGGCTTCCACCGTCGCCAGCAGTGGGTTGGCCAGGCCCCCGGTGGTGAGGGTCGAGGCGTGACGGATCGCGGTGGTAGTGGTTTGGATGACGCCGGCGACGCCCCCTCCTCCGATGACCGCCAGGGTCCAGGAGAGAAAGGGATCGAGTCCGGTGAGTGCCGATACGGTCACGATGGTGCCAGCGACCATGGCCGCCGGAACGGCAAGTGTGTCGAGGACGTTGTCCACCCAGGGAATATGGTAAGCGGCAATCTCGAGAACCGTCGCGGTGCCGAAAGCCAGAAGGGCGGGGAGGGTCCCCATCCAGTGGAAGCCCGTTTCCAGCCGAAGGTATCCGGTGTAGGAGGCGATGCTCATGATGAGAAGGGGGAGGAACACCCGAAAGCCGCAGGCGGCGGCCAGGCCTAGGCCCACCAAGAGGCTGGTGAGAGTCTCCATCGAGAAATCCACGTCGGTCTATTGTATAACGGACAGGGAGGCTGGGGGTTCTCAATCCCAAGAGACCTCCGAGGGTGGAGATGAGGCGAAGCGGGCTGGCATTCTGGTGTGGAATCATGCTGACCGTCGCCTGCTCTCAGAAGGGCGGGCAAGCGGGCGAGGCATCCATTAAAATGGAAGTCATGAATCGAGCCGCGGAAGACTACGTAAAGGTGGTGCTCGCCATGGGGCCGCATGACGCAGACTACGTGGATGCCTACTACGGTCCACCATCCCTCAAGGCGGCCGCGGAAGCCGATCTCACCGATCTGGGCTCGATTCGCCAAAAGGCAGAGGGCGTTCTCGGCGAGCTGCGGGAAGTGGACGTTTCGAACGAGGAGGAGTTGGTTCGGCTCCGCCACCGCTTCCTGATTCTCCAGCTACAATCCCTTCTGGCGCGCGCCAAGATGCTGGACGGCGAGCGCCTGAGCTTCGACGAGGAATCTCAGGCTCTTTACGACGCCACCGCGCCGACCTATCCGGACTCCCACTTTCAGGATACGCTCGATCGGTTGGAGGAGATCCTCCCCGGTTCTGGCTCCTTGGTAGAGCGCTACGACGCCTATCGGCAGCGGTTCCTGATCCCGCCCGATCGACTCGACGAAGTCTTTGAGGCCGCTCTCCTGGAATGCCGGGCTCGCACCAAGCCCTACATCGAGCTGCCCGAAGAAGAAAGTTTCCGCATCGAGTACGTCACCGACAAGAGCTGGTCCGGCTACAACTGGTACGAGGGGAACTACCACAGTCTCATCCAGGTGAATACCGATCTGCCCGTCGCCATCGATCGAGCCGTCGATCTGGCATGCCACGAGGGCTATCCTGGGCACCACACCTACAACGTCGTCCGGGAAAAGCATTTGGCCAAGGATCGAGGTTGGGTGGAGTTCACCGTTCTTCCCCTGTTCAGCCCCATGCAGCTCATCGCCGAAGGCTCCGCGAACTACGGAATCGACGTTGCCTTTCCGGGCGACGAGCGGATCGCCTTCGAGCGCGAAGTGCTGTTTCCCCTTGCCGGACTGGATGCCTCCCAAACGGAGCTCTATTACGAAGTCCAGGAGCTGATGTCCGAGCTCTCCTACGCGGGGAACGAAGCTGCCCGACGGTATCTGAACGGGGAGCTCGATGCCGAGCAAGCCGCCCAATGGCTGGCTCGTTATGCGGTGCGGACGCTTCCGGTTGCCCAGCAGACCATTCGTTTCTACGATCAATATCGAAGCTACGTCATCAATTACAACCTGGGAAAAGATATGGTGGGTGATTTCATCGAGTCGCGGGGCGGCACCGAGGAAAACCCCGAAAAGCGCTGGGAGGAGTTCGAGGCCCTCATCTCCTCGCCACGGCTCCCTTCCGGCTTGATGGAATAGCTGCCGCTCCAAGAAAGCGTGGGAACCCTCCTCCCCGGGGCGGCCCCACCACCGACCGCATCCGGATATAGCCGTAAAACACATTTATTTTGAATGAAATAGAGGCGAGAGGGATCCACGGCTTGCACCCGGCCCCGTCGTGAACTAGAATACGTCGTGTCGCACTCGGTGCGTCACCCGGCATTCTTGGGCTCTCGGTAGACCCTCGTCAGTGGTTCGAGGCGGCCCAAGGAGGGGGGCTTGGCTCTCGCTTCAGCGTGCCATCGACCGCCCTCAAGCGCAGCAAGGAGGTGCAGATTATGTCAAACCGTAGCCGACAGACGTTCCTCAAGCGCCAGAAAGAGCTGGCGCGACAGGAGCGGCAACGCGTTAAGAGTGAAAAGCGAACCGAGCGCAGAGCGGATAAAGAGAAGCCGGAGTTTGCAGGCGCAGGAGATCCGGATATTGCGGGGATCACCCCTGGGCCGCAACCATTGCCCTGGGACGACACGGGCTTGGAGGCCACCGAGGAATCGGAAGAGAAAACTTCGTCCCCGGATTAACTTCGCGCTCTTCTCCTTTCCGCGCGCCCTCATTTTCCTTCCCACGATACCCTGCAAATCAGCCTTCGGAATCGGCGCGTCCGACCTGTGCGCTGACCGCCCGTCAGTAGCTTTTGAAAAAGGGACCCGCTCCCGGAGTAGAATGATCCCTGCTCTGGGAGGTGGAGGCCGTCGGTGGGTATCGACCAGACCGCGCTGGTTCGCCTCTTGGAGGATTTGCTGTTCATCTTTCCCGGCCAGCCTCCCGACGTGGTGCCGCTCGAGGTCGTCGGCGTGCGAGGCCGCGTCACTCCGCTCTCCCATCCTCTGGCCAACCTAGTGGGTACCGCGCCTCAGGCGGAGCGCGTGTCGGACACTACTATAGAAGATGTGGTCGAGGTCTTTCGCTCGCAGAACAAGGCCTTCGGCTGGGTTACCGGCCCTTCCTCTCCGCCAGGACTCGGGCACCAATTGCTCACCCACCGCTTCGCGAAGATTGAAGAGCTGGTCGGCATGGTTCGCACCGCTCTCGCCAAGCCGATCGTAACGCGGCCAGGCGTGCGGGTGGTGGAGGTCGATTCCGAACGGAAGCGGGCGTTCCGGGCGCTCTTCTCGAACGCCTTTGGAAGGTCCCCCGACTTGGCAGCTCTGATGTCCGAGGTCTTCTATTTCAACACCCGGCAGTTGATGGTTCGGAACTATTTCGCGTTCCTGGGCAGCGCCAGCGATCCGGTGGGATGGGGCAGCACGCTCTACCTACCGAACGCCTCCGTCGTTTGGTTGGCCGGTGCAGCCACTCTCAAGGAGTTTCGTCACCGAGGAATCTATCGGGGGCTGGTGGCCCGGCGTCTCGCCGATGCCCAAGAGGATGGCGCCGAGGCGGCCATCTTACAGGCGGCTCGATCCACCGTGGCTCCCATTTGCGAGAAGATGGGATTCACCGAGATCGGGCGCCAGTCGATTTACACCTGGGAACCCGATGTGCCAGCTTAGAGGGGCGAGGTGACGGTTGAAACTGTTGACGTTTCGGTATGAGGGCAAAACGCATCCGGGTCTGCTGGACGGGGACAAAGTAGTGGACCTGGCGGCGGCCGGCCTGCCGGTCGGCAAGGACGGAGACCTGGCGCTCATCGTCGAAGCAGGAGAATCCGCGCTCGGTCGCGTCCGGGAAGCTCAGAAATCGGCCGATGCCAAGCGATACAAACTATCGGACGTGACGATCGCGGCGCCCATTCTGACGCCGTCCAAGATTGTGGCGGTGGGGCTCAACTATATCGACCACTGTCGGGAAGCAAACCTGCCCGTTCCCGAAGAGCCGGTGCTATTCTCCAAGTTCCCGAATTCCGTGACCGGGCCCTACGACGACCTCTCGTGGTCGCCATCGGTCACCAAAGAAGTGGACTACGAAGTGGAGCTGGGCATCGTCATCGGCAGGCGCGGGCGGGACATTAGTGAATCGCAGGCCATGGAATACGTCTTCGGCTACACCGTCGTGAACGACGTCTCGGCCCGCGATCTGCAGTTCGCCAACGCCAAGCAATGGGACCGCGGCAAGTCGCTCGACACATTCTGTCCTTACGGCCCGTACATCGTCACGCGCGATGAGATCCCCGATCCGCACATCCTGCAGGTGCGCACGCTCCTCAACGGCAAGGAGATGCAGAACTCCAATACCAAGAACTTGATCTTCGGCGTACCGAGGATCATCGCCTACGCCTCGGAAGGAACGACGCTTTTACCGGGCGATTTGATTCCAACCGGAACGCCATTCGGCGTGGGCTTTTCTCGCAAACCACCGGTGTTTCTCAAAGACGGCGATGAATGCGTGTGCGAAGTCGAGAAGATCGGCGCGATCCGCAACAAGGTCCGGCTCAAGTAGTCTGAGACGCAGGGGGACCGTCGAGCTCACTCCTTTCGACGTGCGCGCACCACTCCCTGGAAGTGGGACTCCCAATCCGGCGAGTGATACCGGCCGGAAACCGTTTGTTCTAACCGTTTCGCCGTGCCACACTGAGAAAGGTGCCCAGTCGTGGTAGTACAATGTCGCGATGTTGTTCGAGTGGGATCCGAACAAGGCGAAAAGCAATGTGCGGAAGCACCGAGTCACGTTTCACGAGGCAGCCACTGCGCTCGGCGACCCTTTGGGTTGGACGTATCCCGACCCGGACCATTCTGAGGGAGAGCGCCGGTGGCTAACCATCGGGCAGTCAGAACAGCAGCGTCTGCTGGTAGTGTCGCACACGGACATGAATGACACAGTTCGAATCATTAGCGCCAGAGAAGCGACACGAAAAGAGCGTCGATTCTATGAAAAAGGATAACCAGGTAGACAAACTTAGGCAGGAATACGATTTTGCCACTATGCCTGGCGGTGTGCGGGGGAAGTATGCCGAGAGATATCGACGAGGCACCAACCTCGTGCGGTTAGATCCCGACGTCGCCAAGGCCTTTCCGTCAGAAGAGTCGGTCAATGAAGCACTGCGAGCCGTTATGCGGGCGGCCGAAGCTATTCAATCTGAGAAGGGTTCCGGTTAAATTCGGCATGTGACCGTCGCCCCGGTCCGCCCAAACCAGGCAGCCCGCGTAGCCGAATCGGGATCCGATAGCCCCGCAGGCGTCCTGCGCCTCCTGTCGGGCGTCCAGCTCCAGCCTTGGGAGCAATTCCGACGCTTGACGGCTCTGGCCCGACAGCCGCTCCTCGACGCTTTCTACGAGAAGCTCAAGTTGCTTCGGGGAAGAGCGCATCGAGGAGCGTTGCGGCTCATCACAACGAAGACTTCCGGTCGATGGGTTCTCCGCCATGAGTCAGGATTACCTATTGGTATACGTGAACCAGGCACCCGTTCTTCCTTGGTCTCACTTCCAAAACCGCCGGTGGATATCCATGCCCTCTTCCTCGAGGATCGGCCCGCTCACTTCGATCTTGGAGTGCATGCGCTGGAAAGTGTCACAGCTGGAAACGTACCAGGGTGCACTCTGTAGCTCGGCCAGCGAAGCTCCCGAGACACCATAGACGATCTTGGTGATTCCAGCCCAATAGATGGCTCCCTGACACATGATGCAGGGCTCGGTGCTCGTGTAGAGCAAGGAGTCGGTCAGAATCTCGGGATCCAAACGCCGGCCCGCCATCCGAACCAGGTTGAGCTCGGCGTGTCCAGTGAAGTCCTTTTCGGTGACCACGGTGTTCTCGGCCTCCAGAAGGACCTCGCCATCTCTCCAGAGAAGCGCACCGAAGGGATGATTTCCGTGCCCGACGGCGCGTCGGGCGATGGCATAACACCTCTTCATCAGGTTGTCGTGCATCGGTTGGCTCCCACTGGGCTCAGTTGACTCCGGTCTTTCGCATGATGAAAAAAACGTATCCGTACGAATCGGAGTACTGGCGATAGAGATCGATTTCTCGTTGCTCTCCCTTCAGCGCATCGATCACAGACGGGTCGTTCGCGTACCGTTTGCGTAGCTTCGAGATCCGTCTCTCCATCGGCGCATAGTAAGAGTCCCACCAGGCGGACTCGGGCAGGACGAACGTATCGATGAGGGAGTATCTCGTCTCTGCGATGATGCCCCTGTTCTCCGAAACGGAGCGCATCGCCGGGTAGGCCTCCCCAAAGAATGACCTGGGCTCCTGGGGAGGCGAGTCAACGAGCCAGCTCAGCTCCGTTACCGCCATGGCTCCATCCGGCTTCAAGAAACGCCTCCAAGAGCTGAGCCCCTCTCTGAAACCCATGATATAGAGCGACCCTTCCGCCCAAATGAGGTCGAAAGAGTTCTCGTCGAAGGGCATATCTTCCATGGAGCACCTCTTGATGGTAATACGTGCTTCGACTCTCTCTTTTCTCGCCCGTCGCTGGAGCTCGTCGAGGTAGG
>DATDRI010000043.1:0-2499 GCA_035291825.1 Vicinamibacteria bacterium
ACGACCGTCAACCAGTATGCTTGGGACCGATTGGTGTCGCTGGCTCTGGGTCCCCTGAAAACCGCTCCGAAACAGGACAAGACCCGCGTCCTCTGGGGCGTGGCGAGAATACCCGATACTTTGGAGCCGTGTCAAGGCGACCGGCGACCGAAGATGCAAGCAGTTTCGGCGTCTTTCAGACTTTCGAAGAACCGGTCGCGTACTCCTCGATCCGGCGAGAGCGAGGAGCCACCATCCGGAGCGGGATCACCGGTTCTTCTTGGAGAGCTCTTCGGAGGCTTTGACCGCCGCCTTCGCCTCGCGCGCACGCCAAGCGTCGAGTCGTTGGCGTAGATCGATGTCATGAAGCGCCAGAATCTGGGCCGCTAGTAGAGCGGCGTTGATGGCGCCCGGCTTGCCGATGGCCATCGTCGCGACGGGGAATCCGGCGGGCATTTGGACGGTGGCGAGAAGCGCATCCAAGCCGGAAAGCGCCGAGCCGGCGAGGGGAACGCCGATCACCGGCAGCTGCGTGCGGGCCGCGACGGCTCCTGCCAAATGTGCGGCGGCTCCCGCACCGGCGATCAGCACGCGGATACCGCGCGAGGCGGCCTGGGAAACGAACTCCTCGACCCGATCCGGGGTGCGGTGGGCCGAGTAGATCCCGATCTCGTAGGGGACCCCCAACTCCCTGAGTATCTCGGCGCCGGCGCTCATGACCTCTTGATCCGACGCACTTCCCAGGAGAATGCCCACCCTCGGATCGCTCACGAGATACCCGCCTCTCCGGACATGCCGGCCAAGGCTTTTTGGCCGATGTCTTTTCGGTAATGCATCCCATCGAAATGGATTTCACCCACCGCTTTGTACGCTCGCTCGATGGCCATCTTGAGGTTTTGACCGATACCGGTGACCGCCAGCACTCTTCCGCCGCTCGTCACCAGCGTGTCATCCGCTTTCTTGGTCCCGGCATGGAAGAGGTAGACGCCTTCACTGGCCTCGACGCCCTTGGCTAGGTCCACTCCCTGGATCTCCTTGCCCGTTTCGAAGCTACCCGGATAACCACCCGAGGCGAGGATCACGGTTACTGCCGGCTCGCGACTCCAATCCGGCTTGTGTTGACCCAGCTTTCCGTCCGCGACCTCTTTGAAGAGCGGCAGCAAGTCGCCTTTGAATCGAGGCAAGAACGCCTGGGTCTCGGGATCGCCGAGGCGAACGTTGTACTCCAAGACCTTGGGTCCGTCCTTGGTGAGGATCAGACCGCAGTAGAGTACGCCTTGATAGCGGCGACCCTCGGCGGCCAGCTTGGAGACGGTGCGTATCACGATCTCTTGCATGATGCGCTTGAGAGTCTCTGCGCTCAACATGGTTGCCGGACAAACGCAGCCCATCCCTCCGGTGTTGGGTCCCTGGTCTCCGTCCAAGGCTCTTTTGGTATCTTGGACGGCAACCAACGGGAGGACCTGCGCTCCGTCAGAGAGAACGAAGAGGGAGACCTCCTCTCCTTCCAGGAACTCCTCGAGGACCAACCGGGCGCCGGCCGTTCCCAGTGCTTTCTGTTGGATCCAGTGGTCGGCGACCTCTTGAGCCTCTTTGGCGGTCGGCGCCACGGTGACACCCTTCCCAGCGGCAAGCCCGTCGGCCTTGACGACCAAGGGAAGGCCGAGATCCCCTTTCTTGATGGCGGCGCGCGCTTCTTCGGTGCTGTTCACCACTCGAAACCGAGCGGTGGGAATACCGTGTCTTTGCATGAAGTCTTTGGCAAAGGCCTTGCTACCCTCGAGCTCGGCTGCGGCTCGGCTCGGACCGAAAACCGGCAGCCCGCGCCGTTGAAATTCGTCGGCCAAGCCCAGGATAAGGGGGAGCTCCGGCCCGACCACCGTCAAGCCGATGGAGAGTTTTTCGGCGAAATCGGCGATCTCCACGATGTCCGACGGTTCGATGTCCACGCAGTCGGCGAGGGCAGCGATTCCGGGGTTTCCGGGAGCGCAGAAGATCTCCTTGAGAAGGGGGCTTTGTTTGAGCTTCCAGACGAGTGCGTGCTCCCGGCCACCGGAGCCAACGACCAGAACTCTCATTCCACCGGCACTCGGGCCAGCTTACTTCAAGGTCTTCTTTTTGAAAGAGTTACGCCCCATTTTGGAGGCTTGATTATCCCACGCGGGTCGAGAGAGTGTCAAGGCATGAGCGCCCTCTACGCCGGTGAATGTGGGAAGAAAGTGGCCCGCCCTCGCTCGGGAACCTCGCTGCAATCTATTTATAGATAAGGACTTGACATCATTGCCCCGTAGCAACATAATGAAGAATTCGGCGGCTGACGGTGCGCTTCCGCACGGAGCGGGAGGTCGAATTCACCCCTTTGACTTTCTGAATTCCGAACGGGAGGAGACCGCGGGCAGCGTCCTAAAAATAGAACGAAAAGGGAGGTGCTAATGCGTGGCCGAAATCAGAATCCAGGACGGTGAATCCATCGAAAGTGCCTTGCGCCGTTTCAAGAGAAGAGTCCAACAGGAAGACATC
>DATDRI010000044.1:0-2444 GCA_035291825.1 Vicinamibacteria bacterium
CCGGAATCGACGACCTCGACCCGGGATCCGGTCTGCTTCAGGAACCTCACCAGAGGATCGATACCAGAGAGCGCCTTTTGATGACAGTGGCCGTGGACCAGGATCTCCTTGGGCGACGCGGGGAATTTCATCTTCAGACCCGACAAAAACTCCTCGATCAGAAAGCTTCTCTTCGCCACCGCCTCGGACTCCGGCCCCGGCACCAGATCGGGGTACTCGTCTCGCAGGCTGAGGAGGCACGACGGCTCGCAACCGATGATGGCGTGACCCTGTTGCACGTACGGATACAAGATCTCGACATTGGCTTGGGCCAACGAGCGCGCCTCCGCCAGCAGCCCTTTGGAAATGGCGGGCCGGCCACAACACCGTTTGGGGACCAGGAGTACATCGAACCCAGCCGCTTCCAGAAGTCGGGTAGCCGCTATCCCGATCTCCGGATCGTTGTAATTCATGAAGGTGTCGTGAAAAAGAACGACCTTGAAGCGGTGGTTGCCAGAGGAGGGCTGGCGGCTCTCGAACCAATCCGCAAAGGTCTGCCGTGCGAAGGGAGGCAGGCTGCGACGGCGGTCGATGCCGCCCCACCGTTCCAGCGCCCACCGGAACAACGAGTTCCCGGCAACCCAGTTTGAAAAAGGCGCCGCCGCCACACCCAAGCGTCCCAGCGCTTCCACCTGGCTGAACATCCGGTCGCGGAGGGGGTGAGGGTGCTCGCGATAGTAGAGGGCCAGGAAATCTGATTTCAGTCGCGCCATATCCACGTTGGAAGGACATTCCGCCTTGCACCCCTTGCAGGAGATGCACAAATCCATGACACGATAGAGTCTTTCACCGGTCAGCTCCTTCGGATCCAGACGCCCGTCGAGAACCGCGCGCAGCGCATTGGCTCGGCCCCGGGTGGAGTGCTCTTCCTCTTGAGTGACCATGAAGGACGGGCACATCGTTCCTTCCAGCTTCTTCCGGCACACTCCGGCGCCGTTACAGAGCTCCACCGCCCGGGCAAAACCACCTTCCTTTCGGTAAGGGAAGAACGTGGGCAGAGAGATGGTTCGATACGACGCCCCGTAGCGGAGATTCTCGGTCATGGGAGGGGCGTCGACCACCTTGCCAGGATTCATGATGCCTTGCGGATCGAAGGCGGTCTTGAGCCTCTGAAAGGCTTCGTAGAGCTTGGGTCCGAACATCTTCTGATTGAACTGACTCCGCGCCAGCCCGTCGCCATGCTCCCCGCTCATGGCCCCTCCGAACTCCAGGACGAGATCGCTGATCTCCTCGGCCAGGCGGCGCATCTTGCGGACTTCCGAGCCTTCCTTCAGATTGATGAGAGGACGGATGTGCAGGCAGCCCGCCCCGGCGTGCGCGTAGAAGGACCCGACCGTCTGACTGCCGGCCAGGACCTCGTTGAAGCGCCGGATGTACTCGGAGAGTCGCTCCGGAGCCACCGCGGTATCCTCGACGAAAGCAATCGGCTTGTGATCCCCCGGACGTCCCAGCAGAAGAGGAAGAGCCGCTTTCCTCACCTTCCAGACGTTCGCCTGCTCGGCCGAGTCCAGCACACGCACCACCGCCTGTGCCCGACGGCCGAGACGAGACTCGAGCGCCTCGAGCTTCGAGATGACTTCTCTCTCCGAGCCACCGTTGAACTCGATGACGAGGAGAGCCTTGGGCTCTCCCTGCACGAACTGCAGCCGGCGAGAGTACTCGAGCGACTGGCGGGCCAGATCGAGCACCATCTCATCCACCAACTCCACCGCCGAAGGGCCGAGCTCCAAGGCATCGAAGGCGGCCTCGAGGGCGGGCAGCAGTCCATCGAAGTGGAGAACGGCCAGACCGGTCGCCGACGGCAGAGGGACCAACTCCAGTTTCGCCTCGACGACGGTCGCCAGAGTGCCCTCCGAGCCGACGATCAGCTTGGCGAGATTGACCTCGTCGGGATCGAGGAGCTCGTCCAGGTTGTACCCGCTCACCCGGCGCGGGATGCGGGGATAACGCTTCTCGATCTCGGGACGGTATTCCTCCGCCAGCCGGAGCGCCTCTCGATAGATCTTGGCTTCCAGACTGTCGCCGGCGGTTTTCGATGCGAGGTCTCGCCTCCACACCGGTCCGAAGACCGCCTCCGTTCCGTCGGCGAGAATCGCCCGAACCTCGATCACGTTGTCAACCGTCTTGCCGTAGATCAGGGAGCGCGCGCCGGCGGAGTTGTTCCCAATCATGCCGCCGAGGTTGGCGCGGTTACTGGTGGCGGTCTCGGGACCGAAGCGAACGCCATGGTGCTTGAGATAGGCTGCCAGTCCATCCTGCACGATGCCAGGCTGAACTCTCACCCAGCGCTCGGGGACGTTGAGTTCCAGAACCCGGTTCATGTACTTCGAAAGATCCAATATCACCGCTTCGCCGACCGCTTGTCCGGCCAGCGACGTGCCCCCGCCGCGCGGAAGCACCGGGAC
>DATDRI010000045.1:0-7403 GCA_035291825.1 Vicinamibacteria bacterium
GCGAGGGGATTCGCTTCGCGGATGCGATATCTCCGGTGCCTTTGACACTGCCCGCACACGTCTCGATTCTCACCGGGCTCGATCCCCAGAACCATGGGGTCCGACACAACGGCCAATACCGGTTGGAGGCCTCGCACACCACGCTTGCGGAAGTCCTGAACGAGCAGGGTTACGAGACGGCGGCATTCGTATCCGCCTTCGTGCTCGACAGGCGGTACGGACTGGCGCAGGGCTTCGACCACTACGACGATCGGGTGGCGCCGGCCACAGGGCAAGCTTTGGGAGGGCTCGAAAGCGAGCGGTCGGCCGAGGAGGTGACCGAAGCGGCGCTGGACTGGTTGCGGTCCCGGGCCTCCGCCAAACCCTATTTTGTTTGGGTGCACTACTACGACCCGCATGCCGAGTATCGGCCGCCCGAAGCCTATGTGCGACGTTTTGGGGGAAAGCTCTACGATGGCGAGATCGCTTACGTGGACGCTCAAGTTGGGCGGCTGGTTGAAGCTCTCGGGGACGCCGGGAGCCGGACGCTCCTCTTGGTGGCCGGCGATCACGGCGAAGGCCTGGGAGAACACGGCGAGGAGCTTCACGGCCGTCTACTGTACGAGGCCACCCAACGCGTGCCGCTCATCATTTGGTCTCCACCCATTGTGCGCGGGCCGTACGTCGTCGATACCCTCGTTGCTGGGCTCGTCGATCTCTTTCCCACGGTGCTCGATCTCCTCGGGGTCGCCCCGACCGGACCCTACGACGGCGTGAGCCTCCTCGGCGCGCGGGAGTGGGCAGATCGGGCGCTCTATATGGAGACCATGGCGCCTTACCTCGACAGTCGCTGGGCGCCTCTCCATGGGCTCCGGCGTCATCGGGACAAGTTCATCTCGGCTCCACGACCCGAGTACTATGACCTTGCTTCCGACATTGGAGAAGGAAGAAACCTCTACAACGGCCTCTCTGACGAAGCCCGAAAAGCGGTGACCGATCTCGAGAAAGAGCTGGCCGAGCGATTGAAAAACGCCCCTTCGGCGGAAGCCGTTGCGGAGGCGGCCGGCCAGCCGGACCCGGAAGCCTTGGCTAAGCTTCAGGCGCTCGGTTATCTAACCGGGCCGGGGCCGCACCGATCCCGGGGCGCCGCCACCGCTCTTCCGGACCCAAAGGACATGATGCCGGTGCAACGCTTGCTCTATGAAGCCCGCGGGCTTAGGCGCGCGGGAAGGTTGGGCGAGGCGCTTGCCAAAGCGCAGGAGGCGCTCCGCCGTGCGCCGAAGGACCTCGAGGTCCTTCAGGAGACGGGACTCGTTTACATCGAGATGGACCGGCTCGACGAAGCCGAGGAGGTCCTGTGGAAATACAGTGCCCTCCAACCGAATCCCAACATCAACATTCTGCTCTGCCAGATCCTCGCCCAAACGGGAAGGCCGCGCGAAGCCGAAGCCCTTATCCGGGAGGCGATGGCGCTCGAGCCCGACCACGGGGGAGTCTTCATTACCTATGGCGACTTCCTTGCCGAGCGCGGTCAGTATGAGCGGGCTTTCGAGCTATACGACCAGGCAAAGCGGGTCGACCCCTATCGGGCGACCGACGCGGTCGACCAGCGTGTCGCCGCACTGCGGCGGCGGATAAGCGGCGGTTAGCCACCGTCTCGCTCCATCGAGTTTCCGCTCTTGTCACGCGAACTGGCGCACGCAGGAAAAAGGGCGGGCCAGAGGCCCGCCCTTCCTCAATGAAAAAGCCTGCCTAGAAGCTTACCTTTGCCATGAACTGGAAGGTGCGCGGAAAACCGCCTACCCCCGTGATCTGCCCGAAATTGGACGAGCCAACGATGCTCCTCGGCCCGTTCCAGTTGGGCTGGCTGAAAAGATTGATGAACTCGAAGCGCAGCAGAAGGCTTGCCCCGCCTCCCAGGCTCGTTTCCTTGTCGAAGGAGACGTCCCAGTTTAGAAGCGGGGGGGTTCGGTAATCGGAGAACGTCAAGGGTGCGTTCCCGAAGGTGGAGGAGGGAGCATCCTGGAAGGCGGCGGGGTTGAAGTAGTTGCTGACCTTGTCCTCGGTGCTCCCCGAGACACTCGGGTCGCCGACGATATTGGGGCGCTGGTGACTGAAGCCGAACTCACTTCCCAGATTATTGTTGCTCTGCGTGAAAGTCAGCGGGAAGCCGCTGCGGATGATGGCCGTGACCGAGGCCGACCATCCACCCAAGATTCTCTCTGCCGCTCCGCCGCTCGGTGCCGGGAATCGATACATCCCGTTGATGTTCAGCCAGTGAGGCGAGTCGAGGGGGGATCGGGGAAGGGGATCTTCGTCGAGGTCGAAGGACCGGAACGCCTCTCTCCGCAGGTCAGAGACCCTGGTGTTGCCGTCGCTTCCCGTTCTGTACAGGATGTTGTCGCGAGTCCTGCTGTAGGTATAGTTTACTCGCGCTCCCCAGGTTCCCCCGAACTTCTTCTCGAGCTCCACCCGAACGGCATCGTAGCGCGACTTCCCGGCGCCAACGTGATGTGCCCAGAGGTCCAGGAACTGCGGGTAGGGCCGGAGGAGCTGGCCGCGAGCGATGGTCGGGGAGGCGGCGAGCGATCCGAACACGGGATTCCCGAAGAAGGGATTCCGGACCGGGTCGTTCAGGTCTGATCCCCGCGAGAGGTGCTGCGGATCGAGCTGGTTGATGTTCACGAAGCCGTCCGCGGACCCTCCGATCCAGAGATCGGTGCCCTTGCTTCCCAGGTAGCCAACCTTGATTGCCCAGGCCGTGCCCAGCTCTCGCTGGACATCAACCGACCACTGCTGGATGTAGGGCGACGGGGCGAACTGGTCGTTGAAGTGGATGGTTGCGCCCGCCCCGGTCAGTAGACCGAGGCTGCTCCCGACCGGCTGGTCAATACCGGTGGGGTAGGGATCGGTGAGCGAGCCGGGCGAGCCGGAGCCTGGCGAGGCAGGATTGATTCCGTCGAAGCTCGCAGTGTACGGCGTGACGGCGGTGAACCCCCGGGTTCCGAAGGTAGTCTCCCCGGGGTTGGGATACTGATGGGGGGCCCAGAAGATCCCGTAGCCCCCGCGGAGTACGGTTCTGTCATTGAAAGCATAGACGAACCCGCCGCGCGGTCCGAGCTTCACCGACTTAGGGTCGGACTGGGTGGTCGAGGCTCCGTTCGTGCCCGGATAGGTGAGTCCGCCACGAAGGTCGAGCCCGGGAACCTGAACCGGGAAGGGTGCGTTGCGGTCGAATCCGACGGCGAACCGGTCCTCCTTCTCGGCCAGGCCGTCTTCGTGCTCGATCCGCAGACCCAGGTTCAGCACAAGCTTGTCGCCGAACCGCCAGTCATCCTGAATGTACCCGCCATAGTAGTTGATGAACACGTCGGTCGGCGTGGCCTTTACGGCGCTACCACTGTCTGGAAACCCGAGGAGCACAGACGCGAAAGCGTCCCCCGACCCCGCTGCCGGGTTCAGAGGATCGGGGCCGTTGGTAAAACCGGGGGTGAAGTGGAACTCGGCGCCGTATCCGGGCAGAAACGTGTCGACTCCAATCCTCCGGTACTGGGCGCCCACCTTTATCGTATGGCTGCCAACGAACTTAGAATAAGTGCCGCTCAGCTCTTGCGATTTCCAGACGACGTCCGTATTCTGCCAGCTTCCGTGAGTGGCATCGACGAGCTCGTTGGCGGTCTCCCCATAGCCTTCGACCGTGATGTAGGGGAAGCGGTTTACGTCCTGGAGAGCCTGGATGGATCTCTCTGAGAAAGGAAGCTCTGAAATGTCGAACTCTGGCGATAAGAAGCTGTCGCCGAACCGCGTGTAGCCGTAACGGAAGGTCATCACCGAGCTTTCGCTCGCCACGTTGGTGAGGTTGATGGCCAGCACGTTCACATCGCGGAAGAGCACCGAGGCGCCGGTGTCGAACGAGGGGACCTCCCCCCCCTGGATAGCGGCATAGAACTTGTTCGCCGGCTCTTGGGACTTGTAGTACATGTAGGTTCCGGAGATCTGCAAGTTGTCGCTGAAGCGATGGTCAATCTTGAAGGTGGGTTCGTTGGCAGTGTTGTTCAAGAGCGCCGTGGCATTGGTCGGACCCTCGCCTATCCCCAACAAGAGCTCCATCAGTTCCTGACCGACCGGATCCATGCGATCGGCAGGGATGACGCCGCCCGGAAAGGGTTGCCGGGCCCCGGTCGCAGGGTTGAAGGTCAGCGGATCGTAGATGGTTCGCCCCGTCCCCGAGAAGTCGCCGTTCAACATCGCCCGGGTGGGAAGGATCACCACCGCGTTTCGGGTGTCGGTGTTCTTGTAGCCCTCGTAGCTAGCCCAGAAGAAGGTCTTGTCCTCCACAATGGGGCCGCCCCCGGCGAAGCTCCAAAGGTTGTAGGGCGCCTCGGGCGCTTCCCCGGAGCCGCCCTGCTCTGCCTGCTCGAAGAAGAGCAGGCCCCGTCCAAACTGTGGGCGGGTCTGCCAGAGTCCACTGCCTGCCCAGTTGTTGCTCCCGCTCCGGTGAAGAACGTTGAACACACCCCCACCGGTCCGACCCATCTCGGAGTCGTAGGTATTCACCTGGACCTTCATCTCTTCGACGGCGTCGTTGTTCGGGATGACCACCGCTCGGTTTCGCATGTCGGTGATGGCAACGCCGTCGACCGTGTAGTTATTGCCCCGTAGAGGCCCACCGGCGAGGGAGAGAAGCGAGGAGTTGGTCTGGTCTTGTTTGCGGACGAACACCGGGTCGCCGACGTGAATCACGTTCGGTGTGGTGACCGAGTAAATGAAGACATTCCGTCCCGGTGAGGGCAAAATGTCGAGCTGCGCCTTATTGATCTCGGAGGCCACCGAGGCCGTCGCGGTCTCGATAACTGGACTCTCACCCGTCACCGTGATCGCTTCGGCGATGCCTCCGACTTCCATGCTTACGTCGATCACGTGAAACGTTTGGACACCGACAATGATTTCAGTCAGCTCCTTGGTCGTGAATCCGGACAGCACGACGGTGAGTGTGTAAGTACCGGGGGGCAGCTGGCTGAAAACGTAATCGCCCCGCTCGTTGGTAACCGTGTGACGCCTGAGGCCTGTTGCCGGGTTGACCAATGTCAGCTCGGCCCCCGGAATCACCGCACCCCCTGTGTCGCGCACCACCCCTCGAACTCCACCTTGGTAAGTCTGGGCGACAGACTCAGCAGAGGTTGCGCAAAGAAACAGAGCGCAAATCAAGGCAATACTAAGCGCTACTTTCATACGCTTCTACCTCCGTAACGTGGAAGCCCTTGGCTTGGGTCGAACCAACCGTCTGATACCGGCAAGGCTCCGAAACACGGGCCGATTCTCATGAACATGGGCGCGAGGCCGTTTTCAAAATGGAGTGAGCTGAGACACGACCCCACCCGAGGCGGATTCTGTTGTTATCGAAGGCGAGAAGCAAAGGAGCACCGGCCCTTTTGCGGGGAGCATAGTGTCACTCCCGCCACCTGTCAAGCTCTATTGCGCGTCGATCCATGGAACTGGATCCAACGCCCCCGGAACCGCAACATCAAACCGCGCGAGGCGTTTCTTCCGCAACCCTCCCCGCTCTATAATCATGCCGGTCACGAACAGTGGACACGTGGGAGAGAAGCGTATGAAGAGCAGGGTCAGGGCGCGATTCCGCCTCACGATCTTTGCTTTGGCCCTCGGGACAGCATGGGGGGCGGAGGCCCAGAGAGCCGTCGTCCGGGGTAGGGTGGTCGAAGAGAACGGAAAGCCGCTCGAAGGAGTCCAAATTCTCATCGAGCTGCTGGAAAGCTCGGCGCGAAAGTACACCGGCACAAGCAAGGCCAACGGCGATTTCGTTCGGGTCGGGCTCGTCACCGGTACGTATCGAATCACCTGCTCCAAGGAGGGATTCGTGCCGGCAATTCTGGATGTCCCGGTGAAGGGAACGGACAACCTGGACGTGGGCAACGTCATTCTCACGAAGGTTCCGGAGGGATTCGTCACCGAGGAGCAGCGCGCGGAGGCACAAAAGCACCTGGAAGCCGCTATGAGCTCCTCCGACCAGGCCAACTATCAGACCACCATTGAATCGCTCAAGAAGTTTCTGGAGACCGTTCCCGACTCACCGGAAGCTCACTTCAGCCTCGCCGTCGCATACGAGAAGCTCGGAGATCGGGACAACGCGCTCACCTATTATCAGAAGGCGACCGAGCTAAAGCCCGACTTCTACGAAGCCTATGTGGCAATGGGTGAGATTTACGGCGCCGGCAAGGAGTGGCAGGCGGGTGCCGAGCTGTTGCAGAAAGCGCTCAAGCTTCGCCCGGGTGAACGGCAAGTTCTCTTTAACTGGGGGGCCTACTCCGCTAACGCCGGCGATTTAGTGACCGCGCAGCAGGCCTTCGAGAAGCTGGTTCAACTGGATCCGCAGCACGCGCTGGCCCACTATCAGCTGGGGGTGACGTTTCTCGGTCAGGGGAAAAATGAGGCCGCCATCCGCCATTTCGAGCAATATCTCGAAATCGAGCCCGATGGCGAGCGAGCGGTTACCGCCAAAGAAATCCTCGGCCAAATCAGGCCAAATCAGAAAGACTAGGCCATTCGAACCGGCATTCCTCGACGCACCTTCCGATCACTCCCTCTGAGAATAACCCCAAGGTTCGACCGGGTCGGAGTAAGCTAGGGGTCCTTGCTGAAAGAGGCCAGTCGCTGCCTGACTGCCTCCTGCGCGGGGTTCAACTCGAGCGAGCGCTCGAAGACCTTTCGCGCCTCTTCCCATTCCCCGAGCTTTTGGTAGCTGTCCCCGAGTGTATTGAGCAAGGGGGCGTCCGGAGCCCGCAGGCTGATGAAATGCTCCAGGTAGCCAACCGCTTCCGCGAAGTCGCCCTGAAAGTAGTAGGCATAGCCCAGCCCCTCGACCACTTCGGGCTCGTCCGCATAGGTGTCTTTCAGTGGCAACAGCAGCTCGAGAGCCTCCGCAGGCTTCTGCAAGAGGATTAAGACGTAAGCCAGCTTCCATTGCGCCTGGGGCAGTCGCGGATTGCCCGCGGCAACGGCTTCCGAGAAAGCCGCCTCCGCCTCGGCGATGCGACCCAGGGCCAGGTATTGCTGTCCCTCTGCCAGGTCGAGCAATCCCGGGGTCTCGGCATTAAAACTGTGCCGATAGACGAAACCGGCCCGTGGTATGGAGGCGCGTGGCGAAACGGTCAGGTCGGCGGTCCGCTCCGCCACCACATTGCCGGAGGGGTCCAAGAGCTCCGCCTGCAATGGGTAGGTTCCGCCGGCGAGCCCAACGAGGGGGAACGCTTCGATGGCCGGAGCCCCGCCGTAGGCGCCGACTCGAACGACGCGCTGGGACAGTTTTTCCAACCCGGCCCAAAGAGTCAATCGTAGTTCCTGGTCAGGACGAGCTTTCGGCGCCTGAAGAAGAACCCAAGCCGTCTCGCCCGAGGCAAAAATAC
>DATDRI010000046.1:0-14017 GCA_035291825.1 Vicinamibacteria bacterium
GGTCAGGCGCCTCCCTGGCTCACTCGCTGGCGCCAAGAGAGGTATGGGCACTAATCAAAGTGGTCAGGCGCCGGTCAGGCGCCTGTTGGATCGCACGTTCTTCGAGAAGCTCGAGTCCGATCAACGGAGCTCCTATGCAGCGCTCAGCAGCACGTCGCGGGGCCGTCGTTTCTCGGAGCCCGAGCACGCCTTCCGCACCGCTTACCAACGGGACCGGGATCGCATCATCCACTGTACGGCGTTCCGGCGGCTGGAGTACAAGACCCAGGTCTTCGTCAATCACGAAGGGGATCATTACCGCACCCGTCTGACCCATTCCCTGGAAGCGGCTCAGATCGCTCGCACCATCGCCCGCGCGCTTCGACTCAATGAAGATCTGACGGAAGCGGTGACCCTCGCCCACGATCTGGGCCACCCACCCTTCGGCCATTCCGGCGAGGATGCCATCAACGAGTTGATGAAGGATTCCGGGGGCTTCGAGCACAATCTCCAGGCGCTTCGCATCGTCGATCGACTCGAGCACCGCTACCCGGGTTTTCAGGGGCTGAATCTTACTCACGAGGTCAGAGAAGGCATCGTCAAACACTCACCCCGCTACCGGGAAGCCGCTCCCGCCGAGTTCATGGATGGCGTCGAGCCCGTGCTGGAAGCGCAGCTGGTAGATCTGGCGGACGAGATCGCCTACACCAATCACGATCTGGAAGACGGTCTGTCTTCCGAGATTCTGACCTTGGGCGAGCTGGAAGAAGTCGAGATCTGGAAGGAGCACTTCGGGGCGGCGAACGCCCTCCATCCCGGCGAGGCAACTCGCGTGCGGATCCGGGCCGCCATACGAGGAATCATCAACACCCTCACCACCGATCTCATCGAGCGGACCCTGGAGAACATCGAGTCCCACCAGACCCACAGCTTGGAGGATGTGCGTCGGGCGGGCCGGCGCCTGGTCGAGTTCACACCGGAAGTCGAACAGAAAAAACGCAATCTAAAACAGTTCCTGTTCGCTCACCTCTACCGTCACTACCGGGTGGTTCGGATGGCGGAGAAGGCGCAGCGCGTCGTCCGCGATCTCTTCCATGCCTACACCTCCAATCAGCAGCAACTTCCTCCCCATGTGGAAGGACGCATCGCAGAAGAGGGGCTGCACCGCGTGGTTTGCGATTACATCGCCGGCATGACCGACCGCTTCGCTCTAAAGGAGCACCAGAAGCTCTTCGATCCGCATCAACGCGTCTGAACTGTGGGGGCGGCCCCCCGTGCTCCGCCATCGCCCTTGGATAACCGTCCCCCGGCAAGCTCCCAGCCCCCAGTGAGTTAGAACACTTCCCCCCACCCAGGCAACCCTTGGCACAGGCATTGCTAGATTCTTGGACGCCTGTTCTCACTCTATACCTATCCACAGGGGGAACCCATTGAGAGGCAGAAAATCCCTGGGAGGAAATCCCAATCTCGAATCAGGGGAGGAATCGAAAGATCTCGCCACCGAGAGACCTTCCATCATCGTGGTCGGTGCCCGCTCCCGCAAGACCCCGAGCGAAGCTCGAAGCGGGAAAGCAGCCGTGCGCCAGTCTCCCGCCGAGAACCGTCGACACCCTCGTCTGCCCCTCGTCGTGCGGGCGGAGATCCGGATGGAGGGAACGGAACATACGGGATACTTGACCAACCTTAGCCTGGGTGGTGCTTTCCTCGCCACCAAGAAGCCGCTTCCCGGCGGCACCAAGCTGCAGCTGCACGTCTTCCTGCCGTGGAAATTGGGAGAGTTCGAGGCGGAGGCGAGCGTCGTCTGGAGCTCGGGGATAGCCGGCTCCGAGACCGACCCTCCCGGGGTAGGGCTGAAGTTTACTCGGCTAGACTCCCATGCGGAAACCGGGCTGCGCCGCTACGTGGAAAGGTTCTTCCGACTGGTAGCGCAGATCGACGAGTAAACCGTTCTGCCGCTCAGCGACGGGGCTTCTTCTTAGCCGGTGCGCCGTTGCTGCTTCCCAGATGAGCCGTAAGGTGCAAGAAGTCTCCCCGCAGACGGTCTTCGCGATGAAAGCGCCTCCAAGCGTTCAGTAGGCGGCGCTCCCGCGGATCGCCGGGGAAGGTTTTCTTTCGGTCACGCTCGTCCGGGAGGAAGTAAGCGACCGGCGTATCCAACGCCTCGGAAATCTTGTGGAGCCAGTCGAGTGAGACGCGCCGTCGTCCCTTCTCGAAATTCGTTAGGGCTCCCGCCGAAATACCCACCATCCTCGCCAAGACCTTCTGCCGAATCCGCTTGCTCTTCCGGACATCCCGGATCCTTTCACCGACCTTCAAAGCCGTTCCTCCTGTTGTGGACCTTGCCAATTCATAGAGAATTTATACCGCCACCCCGCCGCAGGGCAATCCGAAAAAATACGGAGTTTCAGAAAAAAGCCGCCCTCCCCCGACCGGCTGCCTATTCCACGCCTAGCTCCTCTGCTAGCATGGCTTAGCAGGGGCAAAGACATGCGCCAGGCAGCAGACCAGAAGAAAGCTACGGCCATCGTACGGAAGCTGGTTGCGGCCGGCTACCCTGCCTACTTCGCGGGGGGCACGGTTCGAGACATGCTCCTGGGGAAGGCATCCGCGGACATCGACATCGCCACCGCCGCGCCTCCCGAGGCCATCCGCTCGCTTTTCCCTCGGACGGTTCCCGTCGGGGCCGACTTCGGCGTGCTCTTGGTGATTGAAGAGGAAGAGCCCTTCGAGGTCGCCACCTTTCGCTCCGAGGGACCCTACCGGGACGGTAGGCGCCCCGCCTGGGTTTCCCCCGCCGACGCTCGCTCCGACGTGGCGCGGAGGGACTTCACCATCAATGGATTGCTCTATGACCCGCTCGACCAGACGCTCCTCGACTGGGTGGAGGGACGAAAAGACATCGAGCGCCGTTCAATCCGCTCCATCGGAGATCCCGGCGAGCGTTTCACCGAGGACAAGCTGCGCATGCTCCGCGCCATCCGCTTGGCCGCCAACCTGTCTTTCCAGATCGAGGAGGCCACCGGCCATGCCATACGAGAACGAGCCTCCGAAATCCAAATCGTCAGCGCCGAACGAATTCGAGACGAGCTCGCCAAGATTCTCTGCGGTCCCCACCCCGCGGAAGGCCTGCAGCTGCTGGACCGGTACAATTTGTTGGAGCCCATCCTGCCCGAGGTCTCGGCAATGAAAGGCGTCGCACAGGGCGAGCTCCATCATCCGGAGGGAGATGTCTTTGCCCATACGGTGAAGATCTTGTCACTCTTGGAGAAACCCACTTTGAGCTTGGCATGGGCCGCGCTCCTCCACGACGTGGGCAAGCCGCCTACCCGGAACCCCGCCGGACCGCCTCTGTTTCCCGACCACGCCCGGGTGGGAGCGGAAATGAGCCAGGAGATCTTGAATCGACTTCGATTCGACCGCCCGACCCGCGAGCGCATCGTAGAGTCGGTCGCCAATCACCTTCGCTTCTTCGACGTTCGCCCAATGCGCGCCTCCACGCTGCGGCGCTTCATGGCCCGGGACAACTTCGAAGAGGAGCTCGAGCTGCACCGACTGGACTGCTTGGCGGGAAATGGTGACCTCTCGAACTGGCAATTCGTCACGCAAAAAAAGGAGGAGTTCGCTCGGGAACCCCTCCCCGAGCCACCCTTGCTGAGAGGCCGGGATCTTCTGCGTATGGGCTTTGCCCCCGGTCCTAAGATCGGCGAAATCCTGGAAGAGGTGGAGGAGAGACGGCTGGAAGGAAGTCTGCGCAGCGTGGATGAAGCGGAACGGTGGGTGAAGGAGCGGTACCGGCCTTAGCCCTCGTCGGATGGAGCGAGGAACTTCTCCACCCCCGGCGCCCCGAGTTGCCTGGGGACCTCGAGCTTCGCGGCGGGCTTCCAAGAAGAGGGCCCGACCTTCAGAAAGACCTCGACCGTCACCTGCTCCCACTTCTCGTTCTCGAACATACTCCCCGGTTCATCAGTAGAGAAGTAATAGGAATCGGATCGCAGGGTGATGACTCGCGACGGCTCGCCGGGAGCGATCGGATCGCCGGAAAGAGAGTATTCGAAAGCGCTCCCCCAGCTCTCCTGGGGCGCGCTCGCTCGCCGGAAAACGGCCATCGTCTGAACGAAGTCGACCGGGCGGGAACCGCCATTGTGGATACGGAATCTAACTATCGGTCGAATGTAGTTATTCTCCTCGAACTTGCCGCGCACCGACCAGTAACTGACGACGTCGGTGGCCTCGAGTCCCTTGACCGCCTCTTCTTTGGAGAAATCCGAGCAGGCGAGATAGGATGTGAGGAAGAATGCAAGTAGAATGATCTTCCGAGGTCTAAATGATTGTGACTGCACGAGTTCGCCCCGAGCTCCCCGATGGCCGCCAAGTTGACAGCCGGGCAGTGATTCATTATTATAACCGTCCTTCGGGCGATGCCGATGGCTCCCCGACGGGCGCCCGTGCCGGCCAAGAAAATCCACGGCCGGCCATAAGGGGCTCTTCAAGACTCGAACCGGCAGTGGCTCATCCAGCAGGATGAGTATAATCGGAATGGCGTAAGGAGGCGATCCGACTTTGATCGAGGTCAAGGGAGTAACGAAGAGATTCGGCAGGGTCACCGCCGTTGACGACGTCAGCTTCGAAGTGCGCAAGGGGGAGATTCTAGGCTTCCTCGGCCCCAACGGAGCGGGAAAGACGACCACCATGCGGATACTTACCTGCTTCCTGCCCCCCACCGAGGGCTCGGCCTCGGTGGCGGGATTCGATGTCTTCCGCGAGCCTATGGAGGTCAAGAAGCGCATCGGCTACCTGCCGGAGCTGCCTCCCCTGTACCCCGAGATGACCGTCGTCGATTACTTGGACTTCGTGGCTCGCATCAAAGGGGTCAAGAGCACCGAACGGGCGGAGCGCGTGGAGAGCGTGCTGGCCAAGTGCGCTCTCGGCGAGGTCCGGGATCAGCAGAACGGCCGGCTTTCGAAAGGATACCGGCAGCGCGTCGGACTTGCGCAGGCTCTGGTGCACGACCCGGAAGTGCTGGTTCTGGACGAGCCCACCGCGGGCTTGGATCCCCGACAGATCATCGAGACCCGACAGCTCATCAAGGGCCTGGCCGGCGAGCGCACCATCATCCTATCCACCCACATACTGCCCGAGGTCTCCATGACCTGCGAGCGCGTGGTGATCATCAACGCCGGCCGCGTGGTGGCCGAGGACACCCCGGCGGGCTTGACGGCTCGTATGCGGGGGGCGGAGGTACTGAGCCTCACCGTGGACGGACCTCTCGACGAGGTGCGCGACACCGTCGGCGCCCTGGCCGGCGTGATTCAGATTCAGGCGAAAGCGTCGAACGACGGGATCCACACCTTCCGCGTAGAAACCGCCAGCGGACAGGACATCCGGCGTGAGGTGGCGCGGAGGATCGTTCAAGGAGGCTTTGGGCTTCTGGAGCTCAAGCAGGTGGGGATGAGCCTGGAGGATGTCTACCTGCACCTCACCACCAGCGAGGACACCGAGGCTGCCGGGCCGGACAAAGACGCCGGGGAAGACGGCGATCACGAGGAGGAACGGCCCTCATGAGGAATGTATGGGCAATTTATAGAAGAGAGCTTTATTCGTTGTTCACGTCCTGGATTGCCTACGTGGTGCTGAGCTTGTTTCTGGTGCTATACGGGTATTTCTTCTACAGCATCCTTTACAGCTTTATCGAGTATGGATTCCGAATGTCCGAGTTCAGCGGCACCCAGGCTACGCTCAACGTCAATCAGGATATGGTCCGCTGGCTGATGGACAATACCGCGGTGGTGGTTCTCTTCATGATCCCGGGGCTCACCATGAGGAGCCTGGCCGAGGAGAAGCGCACCGGCACCATGGAGCTTCTGCTCACCTCTCCCATCACCGACTTTCAGCTCGTTCTGGGCAAGTTCCTGGCTGTCTTCACCCTCTATGCCACCATGCTCGGATTCACCTTCATTCACATGGGATTTCTTTTCTACTACGGCGAGCCGGAATGGAGGCCGCTGCTCGCCAATTATCTGGGAATGCTGCTGTTAGGCGGAGCCTTCCTCTCCTTCGGCATTCTGTTCAGCAGTTTCACGCGGAATCAGATCGTCGCGGTGTTCTCGTCCTTCACCGTCTTCCTCATCCTTTGGCTCATCGGTTACTCGGAAAACTGGGCGGGCAGCTGGGGCTCGGTCCTCGCCTATCTCTCGGTGACCAAGCATATGAGCGAGTTCTCCAAGGGGGTCATCGACACCAAGGACGTCGTCTACTATCTGTCCTTCATCGGCTTCGGACTGTTTCTCTCCACCCAGTCGGTGGAGTCTCATCGCTGGAGGGGCTGAGATGAAGCGCACCATGGTCTACCTCGCGCCCTTGGGCTGGGGAGCGCTCATTGCCGGCCTTCTCCTCAGGTTGTTCCAACCGGAGCGGGAAACACTCTGGGTGTCGTGCCTGCTGACAGGATTGGTGTTGACCATCGCCTACCTCGGCACACGCTGGGAGGATTTGCTGAAACTTGCCAGGCAGCGCGGAGCACGCTACGGAGTGAATCTCGGTCTCCTCATCGTGCTGGTGGCGGGAATCGTGGTGGGGATCAACTATCTCGCCAATCGCCACAACAAACGCTGGGACCTCACGGCTTCCAAGCAATATACCCTCTCCGATCAAGCAGTGAGCGTTCTCTCCAATCTCGACCGGGATCTCAAGGTCATCATCTTCAACCGCAAAGACCAGGCCCAAGCGGCGCTCGATTTGCTCACCGAGTTCACCTATCACAGCGACCGACTCTCGGTGGAGGTCATCGATCAGGAAGCCGAACCGGCAAAAGCTACTCCTTATCAGACCGCGACCGAGGTCAACATCCCCTTCGGAACCATCCTGATTGACAGCGGGAAACGAGTGGAGCGAGTGTCGGTGGCCGCCGAGCAAGATCTGGTCAACGCCATCATCCGGGTCATCAAAGAGGGGAAGAAGAAGATCTACTTCATCGAAGGGCATGGAGAAAAAGCGGTCGATAACACCGCCACCGGCCTCTCGATCGCCAAGACCAAGCTCGAGGAGTCCAATTACGAGGTGGTGAAGTTTCATCCCCTCGAATCGATGAAGGAAGGACAGATCGCGATTCCCGAGGACGCTGCGGCGATCGCCATCGTCGGCCCGCAAAGAGATTACCTACCCGCCGAGACGGAAGCGATCCGAAGCTATCTCGAACGGGGAGGCAAGGCACTCTTCCTCGTCGATCCCGAGAATCAGGGCGTGAAACCCAACCTGGTGACTCTCCTCAGACAGCTCAACGTCGATGTGGGCGACAACGTCGTCATCGACGCTTCCGGCGTGGGCCAGCTCTTCGGATTCGGTCCCGAGGTTCCTCTCGTCGCCAGTTACAGCACCCATACCATCACTCAGAAGTTCGCGAATGCTCCCACCGTGTATCCCTTCGTGCGCTCCGTGGAAGCGGCGGACTCGACGGCGGAGGGCATCACCGTGACCACCCTGGTGAGCTCCTCTCCGAACAGCTGGGCGGAGGACGACTTCGACGAGCTGGCGCAAGGACAGGTTCGACCCGACGAGGACGAGCGATCCGGACCGCTCGATCTGGCAGTGGCGCTCACCATCGAAGTCAAAGAGCCGGCGGGCAACCCGGAAGGAGCCGGGGAAGCGGCCTCTTCGCCCTCTCGCGAGGAGGAGCCGAGCGAAAGCGCCGCCGCCGGTGAAGACGAACCGGAGCGACCCCGACAGGGGCGCGCGGTCGTGGTGGGTGACTCGGATTTCATCTCCGACAACCTGATGGGAGCACCGGTGGCCAACCTCGATCTCTTCCTCAACATGGTGAACTGGATCGCCGAGGACGAGGACCTCATCTCCATCCGACCTCGGGAGCCGGAGGATCGGCGGATTTTCATGAACGAGCAGCAGCAGAGGAACGTCGCCTATCTATCCCTTCTCATCATCCCGGGATTGGTTCTGGTGGCGGGGATCTCCGTCTGGTGGGGAAGACGGTAAGATGAGCGCCAAGACGACGATCATCGCCGCGCTGATTCTCGCCGCGGTGGCGGCCTACATCTACCGCTACGAGCGCGAGCCGGTTGAATCCGACGTCGAATCAAAGTATGAAAAAATATTCTCCTTCGAAGCGGAGAAGATCCAAGAGATCGAGATCCGGCGACCCGAAGCCGAGACGGTGAGGCTCCGGCGCACTGGTGAGGAGGCCTGGCAACTCGTCTCCCCCATCGACTTTGCCGCCGACGAGGTGGCGTCGAGATCGTTGGCCAACGCCGCCTCTAGTCTGGAACGGGAGCGGGTGGTGGCCCTGGGCGAAGTCGACCTGGCCGACTTCGGACTCGATGCCCCACAGCTCGAATTGGAGCTCAAGCTACAGGACGTCGAGAAACCCACCACCCTTCTCATGGGGAGCGAGACGCCAACCGGAAGTAACCTGTACGCCCGGTTGGCGGAGGGGAACGAAATCTTCGTGATGGCCTCGAGCAGCAAGTATGCCCTGGAGAAGAGCGTTTGGGACCTGCGGGATAGGCTCATCCTTCATTTCAGCCGCGACGACGTGGAAACAGTCGTCCTCGAACAGTCTGGAAAGCGAGTGGTGCTGGCCCGGGCGAGCGAGGACTTATGGAATGTGGCGGAGCCCGCGGTGGCCCGCGCCGATCGGTACAAGACCAGTGGGCTGGTCTCCATGCTGGAGACCGCCAAAATGGAGGAGCTCGTCTCCGAAAGCGGAGAAGACTTAGCGTCTTACGGTCTGAGCTCCCCGAGCTACCAGGTCGAGATCCAGCTCAAGGGGGGACGATCGGAGACGCTGCTGGTGGGCGCGCAGAAAGACACCAACTACTACGCTCGAAACCCGGACCGCTCCTTGATCTACCTGATCGGCCAGAGCGTCGCCGATGAGATAAAGAAAGACGAAACGGAGTACCTCTCCAAACGGCTCTTCGACTTCGCCACATACCAGGTGAACAAGCTCCAGATCGCCTCCGCCGATGGCTCGACGCGCATCTACGAGAAGTCCAAGGAGGACGAGCAGGACGTGTGGAAGGAGACGGCTCCCCAGGCACGCGACATGGATCGCACCAAGGTGGACGACCTCCTCTACAAGTTGAATAGCAGCGACGCCGCCGAGACGGTAACGGAAGGCCCGGGCTTGGATAATCCGAAATACACCATCACCGTGTGGTCCCAGGAGGGCGCGAACGCCGAAGAACTAGCGGTTGGCCAACCGGTCGGTGACGCAGTCTATGCTCACCGCAAGGGGGAGGAGCTGTTCTTGAAGCTGGCCGCCACGAGCTGGGGTGAGATCGAGAAGGTGATAGGCCTCGAAGACGTCCCTGCCCCAGGAGAGGATTAGCCCCCAGAGAAGGACTGGACCGGTTCTAGTCTTCCTGGTAGAGCTCCTTCGCTCGTTCGGCGGCCTTCACCACCGCCTTGATCAGGGTGACCCGCAGCTTGCCTTCCTCGAGCTCCAGGATACCGTCGATGGTGCAGCCGGCCGGCGTCGTCACCGCGTCCTTCAGTAAGGCCGGGTGATGCCCCGTCTCCAGAACCTGACGCGCCGAGCCGAGAGCGGTCTGCGCCGCCAGCAGGGTCGCGGTCTCCCGAGGTAGTCCCAGTTTCACGCCCGCTTCGGCCAAGGACTCGAGGATGATGTAGATGAAGGCCGGCCCGCTCGCCGAGAGACCGGTGACCGCGTCCATGTACTTCTCATCCACCCTCACCGTTCGACCCACGGTGTCGAAAAGGCGCTGCCCGGTCTCCAGGTGATGCGGCTGGGCGAATCGCCCGGAGCAAATGCCCGTCATCCCCGCTTCGACCGAGCAGGGTGTGTTGGGCATGGCACGCACCACCGGGATTTCCGCTGCCAAGAATTTCTCGATGCTTCGCGTGGGCACCGAGGCGGCAACCGAGACCACGAGCTTCGAAGCGTCCACCGCCGGCCGGATCTCCTCGCACACCTGGCGGACGGTTTGAGGTTTGACGCAGATGAGGATGAGGTCGGCGCGCTCTGCCGCGGCGCGATTGTCGGTACCGACCGCGCAACCCAGCTCGGCGGTCAGTTGCTTGGCTCGCTCCGAATGAAGGACGGTGGCGTTGGCCGTCTCCGACGTGAACAGCCGCTTCTTCATCAGCGCCTGGAGCAAGATGCTGCCCATCTTTCCCAGACCCAAGATGGCGAGTCTTTTCTTCGAAAGGTCGTCTACCATGGTTCATTCATCGTTACGCAGGACCAAGCCGCTGTCAAACGGGTACAGGAAGTCACTCTTTCTCATCGATTCGCCCGTCCAAATCTTCCGAACCGGGATGCGCCAGCAAGGAAGCCCGTTTCAGCCCTCGGTCGCCGAACCGCTGGTTGATGGAGTCCAGAGTCGCGTTCAGTCGGCGCTTTCTTTCATCCGGCGCGAACAAGCGGAGCTGGCGCGGCGCGGCGTGGACGTCTTGCAGTTTCGAGCCATAGATTCCCAAAAGGCGCACCTTGCGGCCATGAACCTTCAGGCGATCCAACAAGCGAAGCGCGGTGGCGAATATCTCGTCCGCGTCATCGGTTGCGTCGGGCAGCGTCAAACTCCGCGTCTCGGTCACGAAATCTTCATCGCGGAACTTGAGCGTCACCGTCCCGGCGAGCAGTTCTTGCCGGCGAAGTCGGCGCGCTACCGCTTCCGCGAGCTCCAGCAGAGTGCCCCGGATCCGCTGGGGGTCATCGCTGTCCTGGTCGAAGGTGGTCTCCTGTCCGAGTGACTTCCATTCGTGCTCGGGCACCACCGGCCGCTCGTCGATGCCACGGGCGAGATGATAGAGATGCCGGCCGTGTTTTCCGAAGCGTTCGCCGAGCTCGGCGATGGACAAGCGCGCGATGTCACGGATCTTGTAGATACCGAGCTTGTGGAGCTCGTCCGCCGTCCTCGGACCGACGCCCCAGAGTCGTTCCACCTTAAGGTCGCTGAGGAATGACTCCTCTTGTCCCGGCGCAACCTCCACCAACCCGTCCGGCTTTTCCAGGTCGGAGGCGATCTTGGCCAGAAACTTGTTGGGCGCGATGCCGATGGAAGCGCCGAGCCGTTCCTGGGCCCGAATCCGTCGTTTGATCTCGAGGGCGATCTGGCGGCCACTCCCGTAGATCCCCAGGCTGGCGGTAACGTCCAGGAACGCCTCGTCGATGGAGATCTGCTCCACCAAGTCGGTGAAGTCTTCGACGATCGCCATGATCCGACGGGAGACCTCCCCGTACTTCCGCATGTCACCCCGCAGATAGACGGCCTGCGGGCACAACCGGTAGGCACGGCCGATGGGCATCGCGGAATGAAGCCCGAAGGCTCGCGCCTCGTAGGAAGCGGCGGCCACCACCCCTCGCCCCTTCCCTTCCCGCGGATCCGCACCCACCACCACCGGTTTCCCCAGGTACTGGGGATGGTCACGTTGTTCCACCGAGGTGTAGAAGGCGTCCATGTCCAGGTGCAAGATGATCCGCGACATGTTGGGACACCTTTGTGGTCGAGTACGAGATGCGGGCTAATGACCCAGCTTCTTGCAGTAGCCGCTATTGTAGCAAGGACGATGGGGCTCGATGAGGCATGGTCTCTGGATGGGAAAGTCGAAGTCCTCGGAGCACTCGGGACCCTCGGCAATGCCGAGCTGGGAAGGATGCCAAGCGCTTCGCAGGGGTTCCCCGAGGGCGACCGGGGGGCGTCGACCGAGCCGCTCTTCGAGGGCCTGGCGCACCAAGGCTCGCACCACATCGGGCCGGACGATGCTCATTCCAGATTCACTGCATCGACCACCCCGACGACCGCAGCGTCCACCGGGCTCGACGATCGTCCGAGCGCCATGCCGGCGGCCCGCCCTTCCAAGACCACCAGGACTCGATCGCCCACGCCCGCGTCGACCGAGTCGATGGCCAACAATATCCCCCCTTCGGCCTTGCCTTGCAGGTCGAGAGGTTGCACGAGGAGTAACTTACTCCCCTCCACCTTGTAATGCTTGACGGTGGAAACCACCGTCCCCGTCACCTTGCCGAGGATCATGGCTCGTCTCGAGCGTCCACCTTGCCGACGATGCCGATGTCGGCCGGGACCTTGGAGGGCAAGAACAAGAAGGACGCCTCTCTGCCTTTGACAAAGAAGATGTCCTCACCCACGCCCACTCCCACCCCGTCCAGGGCGATGAGGGGCTCGCCTTCGGGGAGACCTTCCCGACTGAGCGGCTGGATGATGAGGAGCTTCCGCGAATCGAGGCCAGGATCTTTCACCGTGGCGACGACGTTGCCTATCACCCTGGCCAGAAACACGCCCGCTCCTCAGCTAGTCCGTGCACGAGCCGCGGCGAGCGCCCCGGAGGCGAGGTCGATCGAATCGATGATCCCCACGACCGCAGCGTCCACTGGCCGATCTTGACAACCGGCGGTCATCCGCGCTGAGCTCCCCGAGACGACCAGCACCAACTCGCCGACTCCCGCGGCCACGGTGTCCACCGCCACCAGATAGGAGCTCTTCTCCGTCCCATCCGGCCCCACCGCTCGCACCACCAGGAGCTTGAACCCCTCCAACCGCTCGTCCTTGCGGGTGGCGACGACCGTTCCGACCACTCTACCCAGGGTCATCGGTTGTACTCACCCCCTCTAGGGCTTGGTGGTCTTTCCGATCGGCAGGCGATCCTCCAGGCTCGTATGAGGCCGCGGGATCACGTGCACCGATATGAGCTCACCGATCCGGCGGGCGGCGGCGGCACCGGCATCCGTTGCCGCCTTGCAGGCGGCGACATCCCCACGAACGATGGCGGTCACATAACCCGCTCCGATCTTCTCGTAGCCCATCAGGGTGACCTTTGCCGCCTTGACCATGGCGTCGCACGCCTCGATCATCGCCACCAATCCTCGGGTCTCTATCATCCCCAGCGCTTCACCTACGGGTTCGGCCATGATTCCTCCCTAATTTTGTCGTCAAAGTTAACACAGGTTCCAGTATTCGCGTTTGGATATCGCTCCCACTCATGAGACGGTCCGTCGACCTCCCACGGCTCGAATCGCGTCGGAGATGAGCGCCACCAGCTCGTCTTTGGAAAGCTGGATCATTTGCCGGCCGTCTTCACCGGTGGCTCCGGCCGGTATGGGACAGGCTTCCCCGCCCGGTGGCCCTTCCAGCCGGTAGACACCCTGACGGAGAGAGAGCAGGCGGGACACTTCCTCTTTGGGTAGCAATCTTTCTCCACCCAGCAAGCGCGAAATGAAACTGATCTCGGCAAAATGCTCCACCACTTCCATCTTGAAGTACGCGTCGTAGGCATCCTTGCCCACCGTCAGAGCCCCATGGTTGGAAAGCAGCAGCCCGTCGCTGGTGCGCACCAGCCGGTCCACGGAGTCGGCGAGCTCTTTGGTCGAAGGCGTGCCGTACTCGGCGAGGGGAACGCACCCTAGGGTCACGATGACCTCCGCCAGCACGGCCCGATTGAGCGGCACTCCCGCCACCGCGAAGGCGGTGGACTTCGGCGGGTGAGCGTGAACCACCGCCCGCACGTCGGGCCGAGCCCGGTAGACGGCGAGGTGCATCTCGATCTCGGTGGAGACCCGTAACCTTCCGTCAATTCGTTTGCCTGCGAAGTCACAGCTGACGATCATCTCCGGGGTGAGGTAACCCTTGCAGACTCCCGCGGGTGTGGAGAGAACCTCCTCTTCAGAGATCCGGATGCTGACGTTACCTTCCATGGCGGCTATGTAGCCATGTTGGTACAGGCGCCGGCCGACTTCGCAAATGTCTTCCTTGAGCTCATCCCGCGGCTTGGCGACACGCGTCATGCGGAGCTCACTCGATTTCACGTTCCCTCACCTGACCGTCACTTCCCTGGTTCGGAACGCCCGTCGGCAGTTCTCCGAACAGAAATGATGCGTCTCACCCGCCCGGGCTTCCTCGACGGCGCTCTCGCGAAGAAGAAAGACGCCGCACACCGGATCGCGAACCATGTGGCCACGGTAGATGGGCTGGCTGCCTTGGCGCTGCCCTTCCACCCTCTGGCGCGCTCCACCCTCGGACAACCACTGCCCCACCGCCCGGAAGACATA
>DATDRI010000047.1:0-3158 GCA_035291825.1 Vicinamibacteria bacterium
AGACGCTGGGCCGCGGTGCAACGCCGCCGCCCCTGAGCCCGGCACGGCGCGAAGCTCCCTCGATATCTGAAGGGGGCCTTCGCACGGTAAACTCTGACAAAAGCGGAGTGCGATCCGCGTGGCAGGAAAGGAGGCGCCCCACACCGCCACCAGGACCTTCGCCGACCAAGGCCGTCGATTCACCTTGGACGGGACGTTCAGATGGAAAGAAAGATAAACCGTATCGCCACGTGATGGACTAGGTCATTCACCGAATTGGATGCCTTGAGCCAGAGGCAAGTCTCGAGACCAGTTGATGGTGTTGGTCTGGCGGCGCATGTAGGCCTTCCAGGCATCCGATCCCGACTCCCGACCGCCGCCCGTTTCTTTCTCACCGCCAAAGGCACCACCGATCTCGGCGCCCGATGTTCCGATGTTGACGTTGGCGATGCCGCAGTCAGAGCCTTGGGAGGATAGAAACGTCTCGACCTGGCGCATGCTATCGGTGAAGATGGCGCTCGAGAGTCCCTGCGGAACGTCGTTATGCATCTGGATCGCCTCTTCCAGGCTTTCATACTCCATGATGTAGAGAATGGGGGCAAAAGTCTCTTCCCTGACGATACCGGTTTGCTTCGGCATCTTGACGATGGTCGGCTCTACGAAATTGGTGCCCAGATCCGCTCGCCTCTTGCCACCGGTAACGATCTCTCCGCCCTCTTTCCTGGCTCGCTCTAGCGCCGCCAACATGTCGTCCACCGCGGCCGCGTTGATCAAGGGGCCCATCAGCGTGCCGCTGGCGAGAGGATCACCAATCCGCACTTGCCGATAAGCGTCGACCAAGCGCTGGACGAGCTTCTCACTGACGTCCTGGTGAACGATGATCCGGCGGGTGGTAGTGCAGCGTTGTCCAGAAGTTCCGACTGCGCCGAAAAGAATGGCGCGCACCGCCAGATCCAAGGGAGCATCCTCGGCAACCAGGATGGCGTTGTTGCCGCCCAGCTCGAGTATGGTACGCCCGAAACGCTTGGACACCGTTTCCGCAACCCGACGACCGACTCGCGTGGATCCGGTAAAGGAGACCAAGGGCACGCGGGAATCATTGAGCAGCGCCTCGCCCACGTCGCGACCGGTTCCGATAGCGAGGGTGAATATGCCCGAGAGCCCATGATCGCCCATCACCCGATTGGCGATGTGCTGTAGGGCAATGGCCGCCAAAGGCACTTCGCTGGAGGGTTTCCAGAGAACCGGATCCCCGCACACGACCGCTATGGCCGCGTTCCAGGACCAGACGGCCACCGGAAAGTTGAACGCGGTGATGACACCCACCACCCCCAAGGGGTGCCATTGCTCGTACATCCGATGACTGGGGCGCTCGGAATGCATGGTCAACCCATAGAGCTGGCGGGAGAGCCCGACCGCGAAGTCGCAGATATCGATCATTTCCTGGACTTCGCCATGACCTTCGGCTTTCAACTTGCCCATCTCGAGAGAGACGAGATCTCCCAGCGGTTCCTTCAGCTCTCGCAGCGCCTGGCCCAAGTCCCGAACCACCTGTCCCCGCTGTGGGGCGGGAACGGCGCGCCACTTCTGGAAAGCCGCATGGGCCTCCGAGGCGACCGTTTGGTAGGACTGCGGCGTCGCCTGAATGACGCTGGCAATGGGCTCTTCGGTCGTCGGGTTGTAGGAGATCAACTCGCTTCCCTCGGGGTCCTGGATCCAGCCATCGGGTCCGGTGCAAGCCCCGGCGTTGGTCTCTTCAATGCCCAGTTTTTTCAGGATCGCTTTCATAGGCACCCCCCGTTCAGCCCTTCGGCTTGGGGCTAAACCTTCGGTTTGGGAGGCGGGAGAGCAAAGGCCTTCGATTGGTGGTTGAACCCCACGCGGTTGTGAGTGCCGTCGCAAAACGGCTTGTTCTCCGAGCTACCGCACCGGCACAAGGAAAGGGCGTCTCTACCGGCGAGGTGGTAAGTGTTTCCCTCGGAGTCTTTGATGATGAACGTTCCCTTGATTCGAAGCGGTCCATTGTTGGACACAGTGATTTCGGTATCGGCCATGACAGTTCTCCTTCCCGTTTGACACTCGGAAAGCGTAGTATAGCATTCAAGACGATGTCGGAAGACGAGCCCAAGAGCGCCATCGAGATCGCCATGGAAAAACTCCGCGCGCGGGGAGACTTTGCGGAGACGTTTCTGACCGACGCGCAAAAGGCGGAGATCGCTGAGACCCGTAGTTTTTACCGGGCAAAGATCGCGGAGCTCGAGATCCATCAAGAAACCAAGATGAGACAGGCCACCACTCTGGAAGAGCTTGAGGCTTTGAAGGAAGAACTGACCAAGGAGAAAGAACGTCTTCATCGGGAGATGGAAGACAAGGTTCAGAAGGTTCGCGAAAACCACCCAGGCCAACAAACCAAGAAAGTCCGAAAGTAGTCTGTCCGCTTCATCGGCCCTTCATCGCCACGCCCTTCCGGTTCGCCATCACCCGTACGCTACAGTAGAGTAAAGGGGGAGGGAAAGGGACGCTGAAAACCATATGAGAGTCGGCATCGCTTGTTACCCCACCCACGGTGGCAGCGGGGTCGTCGCTTCCGAGCTGGCACTCGGCCTCGCCGAGCGCGGGCACAAGATTCACATCGTCAGTTACGCCGTGCCGTTTCGACTGCGCACCTTCCACCCCAACGTGCTCATCCACGAAGTGGAGGTGGCTAGCTATCCCCTTTTCAAATACCCTCCTTACACGCTCGGCCTAGCGACGAAGCTCGCGGAAGTCGCGGCCGAACACCAGCTCGACGTCATCCATGCCCATTACGCCGTCCCCCACGCGGTCAGCGCTTTTCTCGCCAGGGAGATTCTCGGCGGAAACTCACCGAAGGTCATCACCACCCTTCACGGAACCGACATCACTCTAGTGGGAGCCGACAAGTCGTTCCACCGCGTGATCCGCTTCGCCATCGAGTCTTCGGACGGGGTCACCGCCGTTTCAAAATATCTCCGTCAAAGAACTGCCGACGAGTTCGGAACCGAGCACCCCGTTGAAGTAATCTACAACTTCGTCGACACCGCCCGGTGCAGGCGTTCCGTCGACAAGTGCACGCGCGATCACTGGGCACCGAACGGCGAGAAAATCTTGATGCATGCCTCCAATTTCCGCCCGGTGAAGAGAGTCAGCGACGTGGTTCG
>DATDRI010000048.1:0-2446 GCA_035291825.1 Vicinamibacteria bacterium
CCACAGGATCTCGCGGCAATTCACGACGCTTCAGGCCTGGGAGAACTGCATCTCCGGGGCGGGAGGCTGTATCTACTTCCCTGTGGTCGGTGGTGATCTCGTCTTCGACAATCGTAAGGAGATCGGTATTGGCTACAACGACTCTCCCGTTCCCGCCGACCCTGACTTCACCAAGGGTGTCATCTTCGACGGCTCCACGACCGACGCTGCCCACGACATTAGTCTCACCGCGGATCGAGGCAACCGCCATTACGGTATCGCCGGAGCGGGCGTCCTCTTGGACTCCCTTACCGCACCCGATGCTGAAGACGAGATCGCCATCCGCGATGACAACGTCACCGTCCAGTGGTTCGAGGTCCGAAACGTGCGTGGAGCGACGACCGACGGCGGTGTGAAGATACAAGCTGCCACCAACGTCCTTCTCCGCGATTTGCTGGTTCATGAGAGTCGCAATGGAATCAGGCTCTCGGGCACCGTGGGAGGCAGAGCCGTCACCGTCCGGAACTCTATTGTCTACAACAACGACCGGCTCGGCATTGAAGGCGATCAGGTTCAAGACATCTTAACGGTCGAGAGCTCTACCGTCATCGGAAATGCCGTGGGCGGGATCGATGCCGATGGCTCGACTACCAACGTGCGTAACACGATTTCCATGAATGGCGTGCCGGGAGCCGACTTCACCGCCGGTCTCGGTACTCTGATACAGGAGCACAACATCTCCTGGGACGCGACGGCTTCCTGTCCGACTTGTCTTCCGAACCGCGATCCTACCGCTTCTCTCTTTCCCGGGCCTCCGCCCCGGAGCGGCTGGGTGATCTTCCGAGACCTTGCGACAGGGACGGAAGATTTTCACCTACAGGACAATCCACCCGAAAACGATGCCCAGAACAATGGCCTGGACTTGAGCGCCAGCTTCGTCTCGGACATCGATGCCGGCGCGCGTACCGCTCCCTGGGACATCGGCGCGGACGAGATCGAGGCGACGACCGCGATCGAGCTCCTGTCGTTCAAGGCCACCGGTGGGGACAGCGAGGTCTTGCTCGAGTGGGAGACGGGCTCGGAAGTCGACAACGTCGGTTTCTACCTGTACCGCGCGGAATCCGAGCCAGGCCCTTACCAGCTCGCCAACCCGACGGTGATTCCCGGTCTGGGCTCTTCCCCGTTGGGGGCCCGTTACCGCCACGTCGACTCCGGTTTGGTGAATGGCACCACGTACTACTACGAGCTCGAGGACTTGGAGTCGACCGGTGTGCGGGAGCGACACGGACCGGTATCGGCGGTGCCCATGGCAGGAGCCTCGTTCGCACCTCCCGAGGAGGAAGCGGGGTCTAGCGGGTCGTCCTCGACCCCTGGAATCACCTATGGAGAGCCCGAGGCGACATCGTTGCGGGTACTGAAACGGAGCCCGCATCAGGTGGTCCTGGAGCTCAGGACGGAAGGTTTCTATGCGGAGCCCCAGCCAGACGGCTCGGTGCGTCTGTCGGTGCCGGGCTTCCTCGGGGATTGGGAACCGGGAGCTCCGGCGATTCCCGTGAAACGGACTTGGATAGAAGCGGTAGCCGGAAGACAGGTGCGGATCGCCTCGGTCAAGGCCACAGACGTCGAGGCGTTCTCCTTGCGCCCGAGCTCGGCCGAATTGCTGGAAACGGTGATGGCGCCCGAAGGCACCGTGAGTCTCGCCAGCCGAGCGCAAGAGCCCGGAAAAGCGTTTCGGGGCGAGGGCCTGTATCCGGAAGAGCCGGCCCGGGTGTTGAGCGTGGGCTTCCAGGGTGACATCAAGAAGGCCTTCTTGGAGCTGGCACCGCTCCGTTGGGACCGCTCGACCGGCCAGCTTTTACTGGCCCGTCGTCTCCTCGTCACCGTGGAGTTCCAAGGCGGGGTACCGGAAGAGCTCTCCTTGGGAGGCTCCCGAGGACGAAGGCACCGCAAACAGAACAGCCATGGCAGCGGTGCTAACGTAGTGGCCCATCTCGTGACGCACGAGAGCGGGCTTTACGCGGTCCCCTACCAAAGCGTCTTTGGAAGCCGCCGCAAGGGGGTGGAGACCCAAAAGCTCAATCTCAGCTACCAAGGACAGCCGGTGGCCTTCCACATCGAGCCCCGGAAAAAAAGTTTCCGACCAGGCTCGGTGCTCTACTTTGTCAGTGGTGGCGAAGCACTCAACCCCTACGGCCGTGAGGCCGTGTACGAGCTGTCGCTCGGAGGTGGAGGCCAGACGATGGAGGTGGCCTCGGCTTCCCCGTCGGGACCGCCGGTGAGTCATTACCGGAAGACCCTAGCGCTCGAGGAGAATCACCTCTTCCAAGGAAGACTCTCGTCGGCCCCCGACCCCTGGCTCTGGGACTTTCTACTCGCTCCGGTGACGAAGTCCTATCCCTTCGAAGTTCATGACCTGGCCCCCACCTCGGAGATGTCGACTCTCAGGATCTGGATTCAGGGAACGACG